>JACMKO010000237.1 GCA_014380065.1 Leptolyngbya sp. ES-bin-22
GTTTTTCCCTAGACTTTAGTAACGCTGGCTTTTTCACGTACTACTCTACAAAAGCAAGCTTCATCCTTTAGCCTTCATCCTTTTCCCTATGACCGTTCGTGTTCGCATTGCCCCCAGTCCCACCGGAAATCTCCACATTGGTACAGCGCGTACAGCCGTGTTTAATTGGTTGTATGCACGTCATACTGGCGGTACGTTTGTGCTGCGGGTTGAGGATACGGACCAGGACCGATCGCGCCCTGAATATGCGAAAAATATTCTGGATGGTTTGACCTGGCTAGGGTTGACCTGGGACGAAGGACCGTTTTACCAGAGCAAACGCCTGGATCTCTATCAGCAGAAGGTGCAGGCACTCTTAGACAGTGGGTTGGCGTATCGTGCGTATGACACGCCCGAAGAACTGGATGCCATGCGAGAGGCGCAAAAAGCGAACGGTGAAGCGCCCCGTTACGATAACCGTCACCGTAAACTCACTCCAGAACAGCGGGCGGCTTATGAAGCAGACGGACGATCGTCGGTGATTCGGTTCATCATTGAGGACGATCGCGAAATTGCCTGGAACGACCTTGTGCGCGGCACCGTAAGCTGGAAAGGGCGCGACCTCGGCGGCGATATGGTGATTGCTCGTGCAGCATCTGGGAGTGGCTTTGGGCAACCGCTCTACAACTTTGTCGTAGTGGTGGATGACATCGATATGAACATCACCCACATCATTCGGGGTGAAGATCACATCGGCAACACGCCCAAACAGATTTTGCTCTACGAAGCGCTTGGAGCCATGCTGCCCACCTTTGGGCACACGCCTTTAATCCTGAATGAAGCTGGAGCAAAACTCTCTAAGCGAGATGGAGTCACCTCAATCTCAGATTTTCAGCGGATGGGCTATGTGCCTGAAGCGCTGGTGAACTACATGACCCTTTTGGGATGGTCGCCGCCTGAAGGCATGACTGAAATCTTCACCCTGGAAACCGCTGCCCCAAACTTTGGGTTTGAGCGGGTCAATAAAGCGGGTGCCAAGTTTGATTGGGACAAGCTCAACTGGCTTAATGGTCAGTACCTACACGGAATGCCCGCTGACAAACTCACTGATTTGTTGCTCCCTTACTGGCAGGCGGCTGGCTTCGAGGCAGACTGGAACGATCGCTCCTGGTTAGAGCGACTGAGCGCCGTGATTGGTCCCAGCTTGGCACGTTTGGACGAAGCTGTGCCCATGAGTGAGTATCTCTTTAAAGCGTCTGTTGGCTTTACAGAGGAAGCGATCGCTCAACTCCGGCAAGAGGGTTCTGCTGCTGCTATTCAAGCCGTCTCTACTGCGATCTCTGACTACCAACCCTTAACTGAAACAAACGTCCAGGACTTGCTGAAACAAGTGGTCAAAGCGCAAAACCTGAAAAAAGGATTGGTGATGCGGACACTCCGCGCTGCTCTCACTGGTGCCATGAATGGTCCCGACCTGGTGCAATCCTGGCTGCTGCTCCATCAACACGGCTTAGACCAAACGCGCCTTCGCCAAGCGCTGGAAGCAGCGCAGGTAGGGTAATGGTTCATGGTTGGAAGCTTCAGGAGTCAGACTGAACCCAAAACTCAAAACGGTCTCCCCTTACTCCTCTCCCCTTACTCCTCTCCCCTTACTCCTCTCCCCTTACTCCTCTCCCCTCACTTGTCCGCCAGGAACTCTACCTTCGTCTGCGCGTCGTTGTTACCATTGTTACCTTTCCAGGCATGTCTTACCTAAACGATCGAGGCTTACGAGCAGGCATAGTCTTCCTTGCCTGGTCTGCTGCTGCACCTGTTTCGCTGCTGCCCATTTCTTTACTTGCAGCCGCGCCGCTGCAAGCCCAATCGCCTCAGAGTCTTGATGTGGTGACGATCGGTCCTCGCTTTTCGCCCAACCCACTGGAAGTCAAAGGTTCTGCGGGTGGTGATACGCTCGCCAAAGATCTGGTGGGTCGTGCTAAAACGCCAACAGGCGAATGCGTAGGCTATGCCAGCGCTAAACCAAACAGCACGATCGAATTGACAGAATTTTTTGAATCGTTGAGCCTTGTCGTTCAAAGTACAGATGATACTGCCCTAGCAATTCAAGGACCCGGGGGGCTTTGGTGTAACGACGACTATCAAGGTAAGAATCCTGGTGTTTCAGGTCAATGGCTACCTGGCACCTATAAAATCTGGGTCAGTTCCTATGCCCCAAATCGAGCACCCGCCTACGTGCTTCGCATTACTGAGAAACGCCAATAGAGCTACAGGGACATTCCTGCCTAACCCGGCAGTAAAAGACCCGACCTTCATAAGTGAGTTTTGACTGTAAGGATCGTGGATTAAATAAAACCGACAAATTGTTCGTAGGTAGGAGGCGCACAGCCGTGCGCCCCTACGGAAAACGCCGAGGTGATTAAATTCTTGTTCCTTAGGCAGATTGGGTAGCCCTCTTTGGGAAAGGCTAGAGCATCGTCGAGCGATCTTGCGGGGCTGGATTAACCGTCTTGGTCTATTTTTCCCTGTCCCTTTCTAAATACCACTACCCGCACTTTGTAAGACAAACGATCGTGCCTTCTTCGGCTTCAAATAGACTCTTTGCTTCGGCTGTAAATTCAGTTGGTCGAACTTTTCTCGCGTCAAGAAGACGTTCACAGATTCCCCATCTTCCAACGTTAGTTCTGCCTGAATTTCCCAACCCAGATGCACTAAGCGCTCTAGTGTGGCAGGTGCGCTTGCACCTTCTGAAGACGTTTCAACCTCGATATCGTGAGGACGCAAGAACGTCTCAGGCTGCGCGGCATCAAACCCATTGCTTTGAAAAAGTTGGGAATGGCTTGGCAGTACGTTGACTGAACCAATAAAGCCCATGACAAACGGTGTTGCGGGATGGTCATAAATTTCCGCCGGACTGCCTACCTGCTCGACCTTGCCATGATTCATCACCACTAATTCGTCAGAGACTTCCATCGCCTCTTCCTGGTCGTGGGTGACAAAGACCGTGGTAACGTTCACCTTGTCGTGCAGGTTGCGTAACCAGCTACGCAAGTCTTTCCGCACTTTTGCATCCAACGCACCAAACGGTTCATCGAGCAGCAGGACATTTGGCTCGATCGCCAACGCTCTAGCGAGAGCAACGCGCTGCCTTTGTCCACCCGAAAGCTGAGACGGGTAGCGATCGCCAAAGCCACGCAACTGCACTAAATCCAACAGTTCATTCACCCGATCGGTAATGCGAGGCTTCTTCCATCGGGCAATTTCTAGACCAAAGCCAATGTTTTGGCGAATCGTCATGTGCTTAAACAGCGCATAATGCTGAAAGACAAACCCGACCTGGCGGTCTTGAACGCTTGCATTAGTAGCGTCTTTACCTGTCAGCAGAACTTTGCCGCTATCCGGTTTTTCCAAGCCAGCGATCAGCCGCAGCAGCGTTGATTTTCCAGAGCCAGACGGTCCCAGCAGGGCAACGAGCGAACCGGTCTTAATTTCAACGCTGACCTCGTCAACTGCTTTGAAACTGCCGAACTGCTTTGAAACGTTGTCAACGGTAATCCCCACTGCACGAACTCCTAGTCGCTATGAAATGAATTTACTGGAAAACCCAGCTCTTTGATTGAGATACCGTAGTTTTACCACAAATTGAGGTGAGTTGGTCTTAAAGCCAACCAACTTCAAGTTTCCCAAACGTAGCCCGCTGGCATCTTTATCTTGAAGAGTTAGTTTCAAAAGGACTAGCAGAGGCTTGCTACCCATCAGGATGGGGTCAGGCTTTGAGCGGTCGCTTCGGCAATGGGTTGGTGCGGTTCTTGCTCATCACTTGAGCGAGCCGAGGTAGACTGGCTGGCGATCGCGCTTTCATCGACTGCGCTTTCAGCATCCGCATTACGGTTCATATCTTCAAGCAGATCCTGAATAAATCCCGCTACTGGAACCGCCGTAAGCAGCCCCGGCAAGCCCGCAATTTTAGTGCCGATCAGTAGTGAAATAATGACCCAAATGGGTTTGAGTCCCGTGAAGCTACCCAGGACGCGCGGCGCGATCGCCTGATCGACCAACTGATCGATAACAGCGGCAGTCACAAGCGTTTTGACCCCTAATCCTAAATCTTGCGCTGCCACGAGCAAACTAATGAGCCCAAAACTGAGAACATCCCCAAACGGAATCAGGGTCATTAGCCCTACTAAAAGCCCAAGCAGTAAGCTATAGGGTACGTTGAGCAGAAAGAAGGCGATTGTCAACGCCGTACCCATGATTAACCCCATCGCTGCCTGCCCAATGAAGTAACGATGGAAGTTATCTTCTAGCTGCTGACCAACGCGATCGCGATATTTTAGCGGCACCCAGCGGAACACCCCATCCCACACCCGTCTCCCATCCAGTAACAAGTACAGGGTCAGGACGATTACGAGTAAGCCTTCTGAAAGGCTGCCGATCGCATCCAGCGTCAGCGTCAGCGTTTGATCAGCCAGCGCCTGCACTTCACCCGGAAGACTGTCAGATAACTGACTAATCAAGCGACTCAGATTGATCGGGAGCCGCCGACTCAACGCCCACGCCTGAAACGTCTCAAGCTTTTGACTAATCGTATTCACCCAATCTGGCAGCAGCGTCACAATCTCGGTTAACTGCGTCACCACGGTTGGAAACAGCGTCACCCCTAGCGTTACCAGCACAACCAGGCTAATGACCAGCACAATTAAAACGGCATAGCTGCGTTTGATACCGCGCTCACACAAAAACTGCACTGGATAGTTGAGCACATAGGCTAAAACAGCGGAGAGGATAAAGATTGTGAAGAGCGGCTCAAAGTACTCCATGAGCTGGAGTAAAACCCAACCGTTGAGGACGATCAGCGGCAAGGCAAGTCGAGTCTTTAACCATCGATTCCAGGGATCAGGCAGTGCAGGCATAGAGAGGGGAATGGGGAGTAGGGAGTAGGGAGTGGATGGGTGACTGTGACTTGAATGATCGATTTATCAATCCATCTAGCTGTTAGACGTAAAAGGTACTCGGATTTTGTGGTCGCCACCACGATCGCAGGTGTAACGATCGCCTATCTAAAGCAGTGAGCCGTATTTCTCCCACCCTACACCCTACACCCTGCCTCCAACACCCTCCTCCGGTTTACTGCTTACCGATATCTATCTACCCGATCGTGGATCAAGCCCATCGCGCAAACCGTCGCCTAAAAGGTTAAAGGCAAGCACTGTGAGCGTAATCAACAGACCAGGAAAGAGCATTGTCCAGGGAGATGAGAGCGAATAGCCACCTTTGAACGCATCGGAAAGCATTGCACCGAGTTCGGGAGTCGGCGGTTGTGCGCCCAGTCCGAGAAAACCCAGACCTGCCGCTTCTAGCGTGGCAGTGCCGATCGACAGCGTTGCCTGGACGACAATCGGGGCAAGGCTCGCAGGCAAAATATGATCAAGAATGATGCGATCGGATGTCGCTCCTAACGCTCTTGCTGCCTGCACAAATTCTTGCTCTCTCAACGACAGCACCATTGCACGAGTGAGGCGGGTAAAAATGGGAATTTGCACCACCCCAACCGCCACCATGACGCTTTGCAGGCTAGGACGGGCAACGGTGACGATCGCGATTGCCAATAAAATGGAGGGAAATGCCAGCAAAATATCCGTCAGCCAGCCGATTAAGCGTTCCAGCCAGCCTCTAAAGTATCCAGATAGTAGTCCTAACATCAAGCCGATCGCCAAGCCCAATCCCACCGAGACGACGCTGATTAGCAACGATGTCCGAATGCCGTACCAAACCAGCGTCAGCACATCCCGCCCCAAGGCATCTGTACCGAACCAATGTGTGACCGTTGGCGATGAAAGCCGTGCCAAATAATCGCGATCGGTTGTTGGATCATACGGATGCAGCACGGGAGCCAGCAGCGCCAAGGCAATGAGCGCGATCGTCAAGACCAGCCCAATTCTGCCAGCCATAGATTGCCAAAACCGCTGAAAGGTTCGCTGGGTAGTTTGGTGCATGAGAGAGAGGAGAGAGGAGAAGAGGGCAGAAGGTAAAGCTCTAAGCTCGATGCTTTGGCTTCTCGGCTTGATTTTACAGTCTCAAACATCCACTATCCGAGTTCAAAGCTATTCTTTCCGAGTTTCAAACTCAACGCTCCGAGTTCAGATCTCAACACTCCAAGTGCCAAACTCGACTTTCCGAGTTCAGATCTCAACACTCCGAGTGCCAAACTCGACTTTCCGAGTTCCAAGCTCCACTTTTCGAGTGCAAAGCTTGACCTCTCGAGTTCCAGACTCAACTCTCTGAGTTTAGATCTCACTACTTCGAGTGCAAAGCTTGACCCTTCAAACTCAAAACTCAAAACTCAAAACTCAAAACTCCTCTCCCCTCACTCCCCTCACTCCTCACTTAAACTGAATTCTGGGATCAAAAACGGCGTAGGACAGATCCACCAGTAAGTTAATGAGAACGAAGGCGATCGCGACCGTGATAACTCCGCCCTGCACTACGGGGTAGTCTCGTGACAGAATGCCGTCATAAATCCAGGAACCGATGCCAGCCCAGGAGAAAATCGTTTCGGTGAGAATGGCACCGCCTAACAGAGTGCCGAACTGTAAGCCTGCGATCGTCGTGATGGGCAGCAGCGCATTTTTGAACGCATGTCGCAGGATGACCCAACGTTCCGGTAGTCCTTTCGCGCGGGCAGTGCGGATGTAGTCCTGGGATAACGTCTCTAGCATGGCGCTCCGGGTGATGCGCGCCAGAATTGCCAGCGGAATGGTGCCCAGTGCGATCGAGGGCAGTAGGAGGTGCGCCAAAACATCTTTCAGAGCGTTTCCATCCAACCGCAGCAAGGCATCCAGCACATAGAATCCCGTCATGGGTTTGAAGTTGAACCCAGCATCAACGCTGATCCGTCCGCCGGGTGGTAGCCAATGCAGATGGATGGCAAACAGGTAAATTAACAGCAAGCCGAGCCAATATACGGGTACCGAAACACCTAGCAACGAGCCTGTCATGGTCAGGTTGTCTAGCCAGCGATTTTTGTGGACGGCGGCCAGAATGCCAGCGGGTATGCCCAGCAGTAGCGCGACCATCATGGCGGCGATCGACAGCTCTAACGTTGCAGGAAAGCGAGTCCGAATCTCATCGGCGATGGGAATCCCGCTCGTGATGCTAGTCCCCAACTCGAAGTGAAGTAAGTCATTAAGGAACGCGAGGTACTGAGTACTTAACGATTGGTTCAACCCAAGCCGCTCCCTCAACGCAGCCAGTTGTTCAGGGGTGGCTCGGTCTCCGATTAAAGCGACGGCTGGATCACCAGGAATGAAGTGCAAAAGACCGAAGACCAACAAGGTAATGCCCAGCAAAACAGGCAAGAGACCGAGCAGTCGTTTGACAATGTAAAGCCACACAAGCAGTTGACCAAAGGGCGTGATTGATGACGACTGGTTAGTAATGACGGCTTCTGCGACTTCAGTGTTACTGAGTCTTGCAGTCGTCGGCTGATTCTAAACCATTTCTTCAGATTGGGATCTGATTGACTGACAAAAGTCTTGAAAGGCTGATGGCTCCGTTGCTCACCCACCCGTGATTAAAAGCCGGGCTAACGGTGCGAAACCCGTTGAAACGGGTTGAAAGCCGCTTGCAGTCCTCTACCCTTCGGGAAGGCAAAGCCTACAGAGGACTTCCTGCTGTTAGCCCGCACTTTCAGTGTAGGGCGGGGCAGGTGATCCTAAAAGATTTGTCAGTCAACCAGAATTGGACTAAAAACCTCTACCTTCTAAATTTCGTGGCTCGATTCAGGCTTGGGCGATCGCTTCGGGCGTTTGAGCTAGCAGTGCATCGTCACAGTAAGCCTTCGCAAGGGGCGATCGATAGCCGTCTGGTGTCCAAAGGATGGGGAAGAAGCTTTCATCCATCTCTTGGGTTCCCATGCGACGATAGCGGCTGAAGATATAGCCGTACCCAACGCCAGGGGGTTGAAAGCACGCACCCGCAGGGAACGTACTAACCGCAAAGCTACGGCGCGTTTTGTCGGTTGTCGTGTTGTGTCCAGAGCCATGCCAAAGGTCGCCATGCAGAAACACACAGCCACCAGGCGGGAGTTCGATCGCCACAAGGCTTGGTTGTGCGATGCCTGCTTCTGCGGCTGCCTGCCAGAGCGGTTGACGGTAATCATCCTTCGGCGCGTGCAAAAAACGTGGTTGATCGACACAATTCCACCGATGGGAGCCTGGAACAACTTCAAGGGTGCCTGCGGACGCGATCGCGTCACTCAGCGCAATCCAGCAGGTGATCATCGTTGAGGGCACAATGCAAGAGGCGTAGGAATTGTTGCGATGGAAGCTCACAGCAGGAGCATCCGGCGGTTTCAGCCAGCAGCTATCCATCGCAAAGCGTCCACCCGTCCAGCCTGCAAGCGTGGCATTGAGGCGAGCAATTTCAGCAGCAAACGAAAGGCTGGCAACGGTACGATCGCACCGCCAGAGTCCGCTCATTTGGCGGGTGGCGTTGGGTTGGCTCAGCCCCGGTCGTCCGTGCCATTCATCTGGATAGACTCCCGTTTCTAACTGTGTCGCGAAGAGAGGATCAAAGCGCTCAACGAGGCGATCGACCAACGGCTGTGGCAAAAAGCGCTCCAAAACTAGAAAACCTTCCGTTTGGAACTGGCTGCTTTGCGCCTCAGTAAGCTGAATAGGGTGATGAGTCATGAAGAAATTTGGTTGAACGCCCGAACGATTGATGCCTACCTAACGAGTCGCTACCAGCGATGCTGCCAGAGCATCCTGACAATAATCTGCTAAAAATGGGGTGCGATACCCATCTTGTTGCCAGACGATCGGAAAAAAGCCCTCATCCATCGTGTCGTCGCCATAGCGCTTGTAGCGACCAGGAAGATAGCCACCTTGAACGTAAGCCCCAGTGGGTTTGAAGCGGGCATTGGCTGGCACATGCGCCACCACCAGACTGCGACGCACGGTATCAGGCATCAGGTTTTTGTTGGAGCCGTGCCACATGTGCCCATGATGAAACACACAGCTTCCTGCCGACATTTCCAATAGCGACACAGCGGGTTGCGCGATGCCGACCTGCTGCGCTGCTTGTTCCATTGCTGCACGATAGCCCTGATTCACCGCATGAAACTCAGTCACTGCGTCTGAAAGTGTCCAGCGATGAGACCCTCGCACATACTCGATCGTACTACCGCCAGGAATCGCCTGACTCAGCGCAATCCAGCAAACTACAATGTCTTGAGGCGTATGGTAAAAGTTGTACATTGAGTCCTGGTGCAGCGTTGTCTCTGAGGCACCGTAGGGTTTCATCCACAGGCTATCCGACATCAGCCGCGACCCTGACCAACCGCTCAACTCGGCGCTCATCTGCCCAATTTTGGCGGAGAGCACCACCGACGCAAGGGCACGATCGCTCTTCCACACGTTACTCATTTGTGCCGATGCGTTGGGTAGACCCAAGTGAGGGTTCCAATACCACTCATCGGGAAACACACCCGTTTCAAATTCGCCAGCAAACAACGGATCAATCCGTGCCACCAGTTGTTGAACGATCGCGTCACTCAATAAGTTTTCGACAATGAGAAAGCCATCATCATGAAAGCGAGCAACTTGGGTTTGCGTCAGCAAAGACATCGTTAGCAATTATCCGTACAGCATTGTTTAAAACTGTATCGCAGCTTGTCTTTTTTGACCCATCTCGCACATCAGTTTTAAGGCTAGATAGCCTTAATGCATCACATCTCTACGGAATGTAATAAGCATGACAAATTATCGACTCAAATAAGTTACTATAGCGTGCTGGTTTTTTACTCGGCAACTTGGGATCAAACCACCAAGGCTAGGCTCTTGGTAGGAAGGCTCTAGTCAGCTTCGTGTCATTAAACCAGTTAAAACTCGTAAAACTACAGCAATTAATTGAAGTGAAATGATGACTGAACCCTTGAATCTTCTAGTGATCCGACATGAACCATGCAGCAGCCTGGGTATGTTAAAAACTGCCGTCAACAAAGCAGCTCTTCCCTTTCACTATTTGGATATTTCTCAAGGAGCGGTCTTATCAGAACCCATCACACACTACTCTCATATTGTCATTTTAGGCGGTGCCATTAGCGCTTATGAAGACGATCGCTATCCCTTTCTTAAAACGGAGTTTAAGCTGTTAGAAACCGCGATCGCACATCAAATTCCACTGCTGGGGATCTGTTTAGGCTCTCAAATTCTAGCGAGAGTTTTAGGCGCAGACGTTGATCGCGGCGAGTCTGGTCGAGAGGCGGGTTGGTGTGACATCCAGCTAACCGATGCCGGACAGCAGGATTTGCTCCTCCAGGGTTTCCCAACCCGCTTTAAAGTTTTTGAATCCCATCAAGATACGTTTGCACTGCCGTCTCAATGTGTCCATCTAGCAACCAGCGGCATGTATCCAAACCAGGCATTTCGCTATGGCAATTCAGTCTGGGCAATGCAGTTTCACCTGGAAATTGACGAACATGTGCTGACCGATTGTGGAGCCGTCATTGAACAGGAACTTGAGGACAGCCAGATCTATGACACGACGCTGGCTCAACTTTTGACCGAAGCATCATTGCATTCGCCGTTGGTTGCGCCGCTTGCCGATCGCTTTATGCAACAGTTTCTCGCCGTGAATACGTCTCGGGAGCATGTCACCTTCTTCGTAGAAAAATGAGCATCAGGGAAAGTTGATCAGGAGCGTCCATGACACCCGAAGAAAAGCAGGCACTGGCTCAGCACGTGCAGGCAATCGCCAAACGCCTGTACAAAGAGTCGGCTCAAAGCCGCATGACGACTCTGGGTGAGCTTGCGGTGGTGCTGCGTGAACCACTGCAGCCGCCTGTTAAGCCGCCACTAGGCGTTTTTTTAGCACCGGCATGACTGGCACCAGTGACGGCTACCGCCGCCTTGTCAAAAGCCTTTTGGGCGCGCTACCCCTGCACAGTGAGCCAGCCCCAAGGCTGGGACTGGGCAAAAGCCAGCAAAGCAGCCCTGACCGAGCATGGTGCTGTTGAAGCGTGAGCGCCCATGTGAGCGCTGCCAAGGTGCAGGCTGCTGTGAGGAGGCTGACCGGGCTGGTGGTGCGCGCGCAAACCCAACCACGGTGAGTCCAAGGCGATGACTTGCCCACGCCACCGGTGCCGGTCCCGTGGCCGGCAGCCTGTGTTGACGGTGGAAAAGTCCGA
>JACMKO010000238.1 GCA_014380065.1 Leptolyngbya sp. ES-bin-22
CAGGCGATAGGTAGTTGCGGACTCATGGTACAAAAAAGTCCACGGACTTAATTTAGTGAGTCTGAGGAAAGTCCGGGCTCCCGAAAGATCAAACTTGCTGGGTAACGCCCAGTGCGGGCGACCGTGAGGATAGTGCCACAGAAAGATACCGCCGCTTGAAAGGCTCAAGCTCAAGGCTAAAGGCTAAATCATGGTTTAGCCTTCATACCTTAGCTTTTAGCCTTTCCTCGGTAAGGGTGCAAAGGTGCGGTAAGAGCGCACCAGCAGCATCGAGAGATGCTGGCTCGGTAAACCCCGGTTGGAAGCAAGGCTGCGGAACAAGGGTTGGTCTTTTACCCGTTCCACGCAAAGGTGGCGATCCCATCTCTGCCCGTCCGCTTGAGGTGCTTGGTAACAAGTTGCCCAGATAGATAACTGCCCTCTCAAATGCATGTCATTTGAGATAACAGAACCCGGCTTATGTCCTGCTCTCCTCTATTCCCAAAACTCACACGTACTAACGGTCTAGCCGTTTAGTTTTATCGAACTTTGTTGATTCAGCAAGGGAATGTATAGATTCAGCAAAGCGCCTTTGGTGAGCTGTACGACATTTTGAACCTGCACTACGATGATGGCACCAGTGATTCACTTCACGATGTCTGTCGTTGAGTATCCATTTAGCAATGCGTATCCAACAACATACTGAAAGGTTAGATGGCAGCGTTTACAGGGCAAGGGTGTGAGTAACCAGACCTCCCAGATTTTGGTAGCAAGCGAACTAAGTACAGCGTTGAGTTCTCGGCAGCTACTGGCAGTGGGTGAGCATAAGCGCAGCGGCTTAATTATCTGCAAGGCGCATCATGCAGAATTTGCAGGTCCCGGCGCGGCTGTGGGGACGCTGATAGAGCCGGATTGTATCAGTATCATTGCGATTGGCGCTCCCGAAATTATGCCGGTCATCACGCCCAAGCAGCGTCAAACCGCCTACAGTCGCAGAATTCAATGGATTCGCTGGCTACAAAAGATTACAGAGCACCCTGATGCGATGCAAAGAGCCGAGAAGCTGTTTGCTAGCTTTGAAGAGTTTTTTGGCGCTCAAGCGCTGATGGGGCTGTCAGATGAGGTGTTGGCATTGTTGATTGGTGTGATGCCGTCTACGGTCGCTACGGTGCGATCGCACCATCAAGTGCCACAATTGCTGGATCTGCCTGCTCTAGCAGCATCGTCTGATCCGCTCAAATTTAGCTCCGTCCGCTTAAATATACGATCGTCTTATACCAGCAGCAAAGCATCACCGAAGCCCTGCGCCAGTTTTTTGGCAGCGCTCTACAGCGTCCCCATCTGCGACTGCCCCAGCTAAGTCTCCTTGAGGCTGAACGTTGTGACACTGAAAGACCTGATACACTGTCAGGCATGACATTGCAGTATCCCCGTCGCCAGAAGCAGCTTCAAAGTCTGGTGCAAAAACTCGGACTTCCGCAGGCGCGCATTCAATGGCAGTTGCTCGATTTGGCGCTGACGCATTCAACGGTTTCGGCGACTGCCAATTACGAGCAGCTTGAATTTGTGGGGGATGCGGTGGTGCGTCTGGCAACGGCTGTTTTTCTGCTTGAACGTCACCCTGACTTGCCAGTGGGGGAGTTTTCAGCCCTTCGATCGGTGCTGGTGAGCGATCGCATCCTGGCACAGCTTGCTGCTAGCTACCAACTGGAACGGTATTTGCTGGTTTCCGACAGCGCTCTGAACGATAAGCTCGGTCAAGAATCGCGTCTGGCGGATGCGTTTGAGGCAGTGCTGGCAGCGCTTTATTTGAGTACGCAGACTCTGGAATTAGTGCGCCCCTGCCTGGATCATCACTTTCGGCAGTTAGTAGCTGAGATTTTGAGCGATCCAGCTCGCCAGAATTATAAAGCGGCGCTTCAGGAATGGAGTCAGGCGCACTACAAAATGCTGCCAGAGTATCGGGTGATGCAAGCAGAGCCAGCTCACAGTGATGCCCAGCGCTTTACTGCCGAGGTTTGGCTGCGTGATGAGCGCTTAGGACAAGGAAGCGGGCGATCAATCAAGGCAGCAGAGCAAGCCGCCGCTCAAGTGGCGTTTACCGCTGTGAGTGAGCGGTGACCTTAACCAGCATCTCAAGCGAACAACGTTGTCTAGGGTCTGGCTGCGGACTGAAAGCGTCAGCGTTGTGTGCCTACCCAACCGATGAAACAGAGGGATCAGAATCACGCTGCAACCGCACGCTTGCTGCGTCCCGGCTGTGACCATTCGTTGAGGGGGCATCGATCGTGCTGGTAGGCTCGACAGACGTTTGAGCTTCTCGTGAGGGTAACCAGATGCGAAAGACACTGCCTTTACCCATTGTTGATTGAAACGAAACCGTGCCACCATGCAGTTCTGCAAACCGTTTTGTCAGCGCCAACCCTAAGCCAGTGCCTTCATGTCTGCGTGTAAGGGACGAATCGACTTGCTGAAAGGGGCGAAACAAAAGATGCCACCGTTCGGGTGGAATGCCAATTCCTGAATCGGCGACTTCAAGACAAAGGTAGGGCGTGCTGGCATTCACGGGACTGCGATCGGGTCGTGCATCTTGCTCTAACTGGTGACCATAGCCAATGCGGCTGCTTAGCTTCACCTGCCCGCCTTCTGGCGTAAATTTCACTGCATTCGACAGCAGGTTAATCACCATCTGACGCACGCGTAGTTGGTCGAGCACAACGCGACTGAGATGTTTTTCAACATCAATGGAAAGCGATAGTCGCTTCTTTTCAGCGGCTGGCTGTACCATTTTCAGGCATTCCTGACATAGATCCTGGATTGAAACGGGTTGCAGGCTGAGTTCAAGTTGACCCGCTTCAATTTTGGCGATGTTGAGTAGGTCATCAATGATTTTGAGTAGATGCATGGCTGAATCGTTCGCTTGCTGCAAAAGCTCTAGTTCTTCCTCACGGCTGTCACAGCAGCCATCTTTAACCAGACCAATGCAGCCAAAGATGGCGTTCAGGGGTGTCCTCAGCTCGTGGGAGGTGGTTGCCAGGAATTCGCTCTTCATCTGGTTTGCTGCCTGTGCTTCTTGCCAGGCTGTTTCCAGTTCTTCTGCGCGTTCTTCGAGACGATCGACCATGTTGTCGAGCGCTCCAGCAAGCTGATTGATTTCTTTAATGTTAAAGTTTTTGGGTGCCTGGTTAGCGGGCTGACGCTGATAAATCTGGAGGGCATAGCCGCCTAGCTGTTCGAGCGGTCGTGCCAGATCGCGGGCAATGTAGATGGTTGCCAATAAGTTTGCTCCTAGCAAGCCCAACGTGAGGATCAGGAGCACTTGCTTGATGTCTTCTAGCCCAGAGAGGGCGTTGTCGAGTGGGGCAACAGCGAGTACAACCCAGGTGCGGCTTTCACCTGGAGTGACGGAAATTTGAATACGGTTGTAGCCTGCCAACCATTCCGTCTTGCTGTCCTCAAAGGAGACCAGGTGGAGGAAATCTTCTTTGCCCGCGATCGCACTGTTCACAATCTCTTGCAACCGCGTTGCATCCGCTTCCTGCTTAATATTGCGACCAATGCGATCGGCTTTTGGGTGAGCCAGAATGGTGCCGTCTTCATCAACAACAACGGTGTAGCCGGATAGCGATCCTGGCTGACTGGTTTCCTGCCGATGTACTGCCCATTGAACGCTGAGGGCATAGCGCAACTGCCCAAAAGCATCGTATACAGGTGAACTAAAAACCAGATCAAGCTGCCGTAACGGCGTTGACTGTTTCATCGTTCTCGTTTGACTGACGGGCGCAATGCGGACACTGGAGAGGGGCGCACGCACAACCTGACTTTGGCTTGACCAGGGTTTATCAAGCACCTGGCTGATCGATCGATTGCCGCAAGTGCTGCCATCAATCTGCCCGGTTTGAATGTTAATGAGCTGAACACATTGAACGCCTTTGGGTAGCCAGCGGTTCATGCGCGTGACAAACTCTTGCGCTTCTTGGGGTTGATCGAGCCTGGTTGAAAAAGCGTCGCTAGCGGTCACTAGGTTCGATCGCATCACTTCGATCAAATCGCGGATATTTTCGCCCTTTCTGACAGCGCTCTCGGTCAAGTTTTGGCGAGCCGTTGCCAACATGCTGTCGCGAACCTTTTTGTAGGCCGCCAGTTCGCCTGTTAGCAAAACGGGAATGCTCAACAGCAAAATTCGCGACAGGAGGATGCGGCGAAAGGAAGACTGACCTGGTTTAGCCATAGGACGTTTAAACTGAAGTGTGATACCCAATAGCAACCACGATCAACGAGAGACTGCTCTGCTCTTTCACACCCATCCACGTGCGCGCAACGATCGCCAGTGATGCAGTTAAACTGCTATCAAAGAACAACTATCCATAATTATGACAACGGTTGTACCGATTATTCCAATTGGAAGCGGATTTAAATATCAAAGCTAAGGTAGGTAGTGGGGGCGATCGTCCCACCACCACTGTCGTTCTCGCCATGAGCGTGGATGGCAAAATTGCTGATACCAGCCGTGCAGCAGCACGCTTTGGGTCTGCCCACGACAAGGCTCATTTAGAGCAACAAGTGGCGCAAGCCGATGGTGTGCTGTTGGGAGCAGGCACGTTGAGAGCCTATGGCACCACGCTGCGAGTCGTGCAATCAGGACTGTTGGAGCAGCGCCAGCAGCAGGGAAAGCCCCTACAGCCAGTGCAAATTGTGTGTTCGCGATCGGCAACCATTGATCCCCAGTTTCCGTTTTTTCGTCAGCCTGTCCCTCGTTGGCTGCTCACCACCACAGCAGGGGCACAGCAATGGCAGGGAGGAGAAGACTTTGAGCGGATTCTCGCCGTAGAGACAGCCACAGGAAAAATCGACTGGCAGGCAGCATTCCAGCAGCTATGGACATTAGGGCTGAAAAACCTTGCGGTGCTGGGGGGCGGCACACTCGTAGCATCATTGCTGGAGGCAGACCTGGTAGATGAACTGTGGTTGACGGTTTGCCCCTTGCTTTTGGGTGGAGCTACAGCGCCAACGCCGATCGATGGTGTGGGGTTGATGACGGCATTAGCACCCCGCTTGCAGCTTTTGGAGGCGAGGACGATCGACGATGAAGTGTTTTTGCACTACCAGGTGAGACGCTTTGAGATTTAAGCGTTTGTGAGACCGCTAATTTAGCGACGAAGGCGTTTGGAAGGTTATGGATGAAATGGCGGTTAGTAAGTAGAGAGCATCAGTTTTGCACGAGTTGTGCTCAAAAGCCAAACGCTGAAAAGCCTCCATCTACAGCGATACACTGTCCCGTGATGTAGGATGCGGCGGATGTACAGAGGAATGCAGCCAAGCCTGCAATTTCTTGGGGTTCGCCAACCCGCTTCATGGGAGTCTGTTCAATGACTGCATTCAACGTGTCTGGATTATTTAGTAAAGGTTCTGTTAGTGGCGTGCGAATGAACCAGGGAGCAATGGTATTGACTCGAATGCGATCGCCTGCCCATTCCACCGCCAGCGCGCGAGTTAGCTGCACCAGTGCTGCTTTGGTCATGCCGTAGGGGGCACCCGTCCGAATAGCAACTAAGCCTGCCACAGAACCGATGTTGACAATACTGCTGTGATTGCTCGCTTTAAGCAGTGGATGCGCGAGACGACACATTTCAAACACGGAAGTGAGATTGGTCTGAAAAATCGACTCGTATTCCTCTAGCGTGTAGTCTAGAGCTTGCTTGCGGATGTTTGTACCGACGTTATTGACCAGCAGATCTAATCCTCCCATTTTCTGAACCACCTGCTCGAAAATTGCCTCGCGCCCTGCTGACTCTGCGACATCGGCAGCAGCACCATGAGCCTGTAAGCCCAGTTGTTTCCACAGTTCAAGTTGCTGTTGCACGGCTTCCGCATTGCGAGCCACAATCATGACTTCTGCACCCAATGCCAGAAACTCTTGGGCGATCGCGAGTCCAATTCCCTTAGTCGCTCCAGTAATCAAGGCTTTCTTTCCAGTTAATGTCCAGCGATCGCGGAATGTTTCAGTAGACCTATCCATAAATTCATAACCTCGTATCTGGTAATTTTTGGGCGATCGTCGTGCAATCGCCCAAAGATGATTCTGATGATTCTATTGTTGAGCGTTACGGAGGTCAGTTGCGGTAATGCCCTCCAAAGCAAGACCATAGCCGATACCTTCACTGACTAGACGCTTCAGCCGTTGGGTCAGAGCGACACGGGTATAGCGTAAGGTCAGCGTGGGCTGTTTCGCGAGTTGTCTAGCCAATTCCCAGGCTCGTTCCATCAGGCGATCGGGTGGCAGCACTTCATTGACAACCCCTAACTGATGCGCCTGCTGTGCACTGAGCGTCTCTTGCGTCAGCAGAAAATAACGTCCGCGAGATGAACCTAAAACAAGCGGCCACAGCACATGCACCCCATCACCCGGCACAATTCCCGCATTCAGGTGCGGCAGATCCTGAAATGTGGCGTTCTCTGAGGCGAGAACAATATCGGTTGTCAGAATGTATTCTGTGTGCAGCAGAGCCGGTCCATTGATGGCTGAAATCACGGGCACTTCAATGTCGAGTAGATTTTGCAGCACTTTCTTGCCTTCCCAAAAGGTTTTGTCCCACTCACGCGGATTGGTGACATCTCCTAAACTGTTGAAATCAATTTGCGCGATCCAAGAATCACCTGTGCCTGTGAGGATGACAACTCGATTGTCGCGATCGCGGCTAATGTCATAAAAGGCATCGGGGAACTCTCTATGAGCGGTTCCAGTGAAAACAAACGGTTCGCCATTGGTATGCATTCTGACTTCCAAAATGCCGTTTTCGTCGCGGTAAAAGTGCAGGTTTTCGTACTTTGTGAAATAAGCAGGCTGTTCGATGACGGGTTGCATAATTTACCTCCAGATGTTTGTGATATCGATTAACGAGAGCATTTTGCAGCGTTACTCCGCTGCCAGAAACCGCTCAGATTGAGACAGAAGAACCCCGTATTTCCAATGGCAATGGCAATGCTGTTTACCATAAATCCAACGACAATCCAGCAGAGATTTGCGACCATAAAGCTGACGAAGCCAACTCGCTTTTGATTGCCCATTAGATAGACGGCAATGAAGGAGAATGCCATCGCTAGCCAGTTGAGTGTGTAGTATTTGAATAACGCGTTTGTCACCATCGCGCTGACTCCTGGCTCCACTGGAAATAAGGTTTAGGCTGTTTTCTCTCTGAATTACTATGGTGATTTATTTCAGATAGTTTGAGAAGACGGCAAAAGTGAATATAATCTATTCCAAAATCGAATCAATTAATTGCCGTATGGATCGCCTTACCTGCATGAAGGTCTTCGTGCGAACGGTTGAAGCTAACAGCTTTTCCGCCGTAGCGCGAGCAATGGAAACGACACAGCCGACTATCAGCAAGCAGATCGCGGCATTGGAGGAGTATTTAGGCGTGCAACTACTGCTGCGATCGACCCGCAGCCTTAACCTGACTGATGAAGGAGCGCGATTTTATCAACACTGCCAGCGAGTGCTAGAAGTAGTAGCAGAAGCAGAAGCTAGCGTCGGGCGACCACAGAAGCCTTCAGGTTTGTTACGGGTGAGTTGTCCAGTTTCCTTTGGGCAATTTCAAATTGTGCCGCGTTTGAAGGACTTTCTCGATCGCTATCCAGATATCAAGATCGATTTGACAATGGCAGATCACTTCATCGATCTGGTTGAGGAAGGGGTTGACCTCTCAATCCGAATTGGCAACGTTCAAGATACCTCATTAGTTTCGCAGCAAATTGGCGTTACAAGACGCGTCACGATCGGTGCTGTTTCTTACTTTGAACAGGCAGGTGAACCTCAGGCACTCGATGATTTGATTCATCACAATTGCATTGTCTACACCCAACTGACAACTGGCAACGAGTGGCATTTCCAGAAGGAGCAAGGAGTTGTGAGAGTCAGCGTGAACGGTAACTTTAAAACCAACAGTTCTACAGCAATTCGTGAAGCTGTTTTATCAGGTTTGGGCATCGCGGTATCACCCATCTGGTTGTTCACTGATGCAATTGATCAAGGAATTCTCAAGGTGGTGCTGAGAGACTACCAACCCACGCCATTGCCAATTTATGCCCTTCATCGGAGAAGTCGCTTTCACCCTGCAAAGGTACGCTGCTTCATTGACTTTCTGGCGGCTGAGTTTAAGCTCGATCCCTGTGTATCGGATTACAGACAGCGTAGCGCTCATAGCTCATAGCTGAGACCCCCATCCCTGCCTCAATGTATTACGCTGTATGAAGTCTTTCAAGCCCTCATATGGTGGAACCACTGAAGCCGCGCTACTCGATCGCCTGGATTAATTCCCTTGACGACGTGCCCCAAGCAGAGTGGGATGCTCTTGCGATGCCACTGCAAACCCCTTTCTTTGAGTGGGAGTGGCTGCACAACATGGAAACATCGGGTAGCACCACTGCTGAAATGGGCTGGTTGCCCAATCACCTCACCGTCTGGCGCGATCGCAGCTTGATTGCGGCTGCACCGTTGTATGTGAAAGGTCATAGCTACGGCGAATTTGTGTTCGACCATCAGTGGGCAGATGTAGCCGCCCGTTTGGGCGTGGATTACTACCCCAAACTGTTGGGCATGTCGCCGTTTACACCTGCGGAAGGCTACCGTTTTCTGCTGGCACCGGGGGAAGACGAGGAGGCGCTAACGGAGTTAATGGTGAGCGCGATCGATCAGTTTTGCGTGCGCAACAACATTTCGGGCTGTAATTTTCTGTATGCCGACCCAGAATGGCGCGTCACGATGGAGCGGCACGGGTTTCTCAGTTGGCTGCACCATAGCTTCATCTGGCAAAACCAGGAGTACAAAACCTTTGACGATTATTTGGGCGCGTTCAATGCCAATCAACGCCGCAACATTAAACGAGAACGCAAAGCGGTTGAAAAAGCAGGGTTGTCCATCCGTACACTCACAGGTGACAATATCCCGCAATCCCTCTTTCCCTTGATGTACAGCTTTTACAGCGATACCTGCGATAAGTTTGGCGGGTGGGGCAGCAAATATTTGACACCCCAGTTTTTTGAGCAGCTTTATCCTAACTACCGCGATCGCGTGATGTTTGTCGCTGCCTATGAGGAAAAGAGTCCACAGCCGATCGGCATGTCCTTTTGCCTGACGAAAGGCACCAACCTTTACGGACGCTACTGGGGATCATTTCAGGACATTGACTGTCTTCACTTTGATGCTTGCTACTATACGCCGATTGAATGGGCGATCGGCAAGGGCATTAAAACGTTTGATCCCGGCGCAGGCGGACGGCACAAAAAACGACGCGGTTTTCCAGCAACTCCCAACCATTCGCTCCATCGCTTCTACGATCCTCGACTGGCTCAGGTGTTTCGTTCCTACATTGGTCAGGTAAACGAAATGGAACAGCGCGAAATGGATGCGATCAATCAAGGTTTGCCGTTTAAGCAGGATGAGCCTGAACCAGAGTGTAAGTAGAGAAAGCCAGGAGTCAAGAGTCAGCGATGTTTGGTTTCTTGATGCGCTTTTACTGAATGATGTCTACGCCATCTTTAGCCGCGATCGTCCTTGCGGGTGGACAGAGTACTCGTATGGGACAAGACAAAGCGCTGATTGATATTGAAGGGATTCCCCTACTGCGGCGAGTCTGCAATGTGGCGCTGCAATGTACACCGATCGTCTACGTCATCACCTTTCGCCCAGAGCACTATCGCGCGATCGTGCCTTCTACCTGTCACTTGCTTCAGGAGCAAGCTCTACAAGGAAAAACCACGCCGCATGGTCCACTCGTCGGGTTTGCTCAAGCGCTAGAAATTGTACAAACTGATTGGGTCTTGCTGCTAGCGTGTGATTTGCCGAGACTGTCAGGTGAAACACTGCAAGCCTGGGTTAAGGAACTGGAGCAGGCAGGCAACGCGATCGCCCTTTTGCCTAAAGCATCCAAAGGTTGGGAACCGCTCTGTGGCTTCTATCGAACGAGTTGTTTAGCGAGTTTGAGGGCGGCGATCGAGCGGGGCGATCGTTCCTTCCAGCGCTGGCTTTCGCAGGAGTCCGTCAAAGAGTTACTGCTAGACGATGCTCAAATGCTCTTCAATTGCAACACGCCAGACGATTTGGAGCGAGAGAGGAGAGAGGAGTAAGGGGTGAGGGGAGAAGCGGGCAGAGGAGACAAGGAGATAGAGAGGCAAGGGGAAGGGCATCTGCCCTGTGTCCAATACCCTCGACAATGCCGTGCTTTCACCCGCAACTCTCCAATTCGGGGGGCGTGGGGGAGTTAGGACCCCACATGGCGGGGCAAAGTATTTTCTGCGTCGCTGTGCCGAAGAAAACACTTTGTTAGGGGGGAAGTCCCCCGGACACAATTAACCAACGAAGCCAAGATCTCTGATTACAGAAATCTCCGCAACTTGCCTCCATCTCAACTCGATGCACTCGTATAAAACCGCAGCGCAAATCGCCAAAACGCAGCAGACGCAAAGAGTAGCGCGATCGCCAACAAGCCTGCTGCCAATGTCCACCCAAATTCACCGCGACCGAGAATGACTTCTGCTGGAACGGTCGTCAAAAACGCCACAGGCACCACGAACGTAAAAAAGAAACGGTACGCAGTCGGATACGCCACCATCGGATAGCGCCCTGCTTCCAGCAGTCCCCGCAGTACTTCCGTCACGTTATAGATTTTGACGAACCAGATACTCATCGCGCCCAGGATAAACCAGAGGCTATAGAGGATCAGAAAGCCAAAGCCGATCGGCACCAGACTCAACAAATAGTCGCTTACTTGCAGCCCCAACTTTGTCCCCGCATAGCCAACCACCACCAGCCCAAACACCAAGTCTGGGACACCCCAGGGTGAGAGCGTATGCGTCGAAAGCCAGAACTGCGAGCTAATCGGCTTCAGCAACACAAAATCCAGCGTGCCCTGCTGAATGTGGCGCACAATGCGGTTTAGATTCGGCGCGAGGAAGGTGCTGGAAAACCCTTGCAGGATCGTGAATACGCCCACCACCACTAACGCCTGCTCCCAGTTCCAGTTTTGAAACGAGTAGCCCGTCCGGTAGAACAAAAACAGCCCAAACAAGCTACCAGCCAGCCCACCCAAACTGCTGAGTGCTGCCAGCAAAAAGTTCAGCCGATACTCCAGTTCTGCCGCGATCGCCGTTGCCCAGAACAACCGCAATACTTTCCAGTGACGTTCCATTGGTTTTGCCTGCATTCTCCTGATCAGGCTAACAAGAAATGGTAAGTAGGAACCGGGCGATCGGGTTTTAACCAGCAAGAATGCCATCGAGACAGGCAACAGTCTTACCCAGAACGAGAGCGTTCCGTTTTCCGACGAGACCATTCCTACTTCAAACGAGACCATTCCTGTTTCAAACGAGACCATTCCTATTTCAAACACGGGCGTTCCTGTTTCTAACGAGACCGTTCCTGTTTCAAACGAGACTATTCCTGTTTCAAACGGGAATGTTCCAGGTCAAAACCGCAGCGTTCCTGTTTGAGATCAGAAAAGTGCGACTTTAAATAGGAATGCTCTAAGTTTTTCTTAGACTTGTCCAGCTCAAAGGGCGATCGTTCCTGTTTGAGATAAAAAAATTTCTCTTCAAAGGTCAATGCGTCCTATTTAAAACAGAGTTTGTCGGGCTAAACCTATTTGTAGGGGCATGGCATGCCATGCCCCTACCGA
>JACMKO010000239.1 GCA_014380065.1 Leptolyngbya sp. ES-bin-22
CTCTCCTATCGGGAGAGGGCTAGGGTGAGGGCGTTGTGTCGTGGCGAGACAAATAATATCAATGCCTTTCTAAGGGGGCTTTAGGGGGATCTCTTCCGTGTCACTGCTTCTGAGATTCATCATCGGCGATTCGTTTCAGTTTAACGAGTTCATCCTGAAACCGCTGAAGTTTGTAGATCAAGGGATGCACATCATACCAGGTGCGGATCTCCCCCTCCTCATCCAGACAGCGATACTCCAGAATGCAGCGGCGTTGCAGCAGGCTACGGTGCTCGTTGTCATTGGGAATGGTACGGCTGTGAGTCACCAGCGCCAGCCGCGCCCACTCCGGTTCCTCCACCGTGCGCTGATACACAACGCGCAATTCTGTAATTGCCCGTTGCACTGCCTTCGCCACGATCGGGAGTTGATCCATCCGGTTGAGTGAATCCTGCATCATCTGCATTAGTTCCCGAATGTGCCCTCCATAGGCAACGCAAGCCGTTCCACGGTTTCGCCACTGTCAAAGATCTGGGTCTCGACAGCCTGGTTTGGGGCATGAGTTTGCACCCGCCGTTGAATCGCTTCCCGCAATTTCGCCAGTCCCTCTGGGTAAACTGTCCCGTCCTGCTGCTGCACCATCACCATCGGCAGTATCTGAGTTTTGCCGTAAATCGCCTGCACCTCATTTGCCCAGCGGGAATACACCAGGGCGATCGGCACCGTGTAGATCATGTGGCAGTCCAGCCCCTTCAACTGCTCGCTGCGATCCAGAAAAATTTCCTCATGGTTACTGCGTCCATTGTCTCGGAAGTCGATGGGAATCCGATCCAGGTTATCCACAATCATCGCCAGTTTCGTTTTGCCATTGGGCAAATGCAGCCGTGCATCGGCAATGAACTCATTCAACGCCTGCAACAAGGTGGTGGTGTGAGGATTAACCTTGTCTCGAATCTTGGCGCGCTGGGTCGGTTCGGCACGAATGCTGGCAGTGAGCTTGGTAAACACCGACAGGGATTGTTCCAGGGTGATTTTGTCGAAGGACACGTCCATCTGTGCCAGGTCTTTCAGTTCCACCCAGCGATCGCGCAGCCAGTTTTGAATGGGAGTCGCATTGGCGGAACGAATGTCCTTCAGAAAACGACGGGTACAAGCCAGCAAAATATCGATGTATTCCACATTTTGCGGATCGATATCTTCTTCATCTGCCTCAAAATACACCACGAAGAAACCGTGCTCCTCCAGGCTTTTTTGTAACCGCCGCAGTTCCGTAGACTTGCCGCTGCCCCGATGTCCGGTATAAAGCTGATAGGTACTCTGATCCGAGTTGCGAATCCGCTTGCCCAAATCACTCACAATGTCTTCGTCGCCCCGCACCGATCGGCAATCGACATACTGTGGGTCGCCCGCTGGCAGAGGACGAGCCGGATCAAACGAGTTGTAAATCTTGTTGATGAGATCGCTCATAGTAAATCCGCCTCACACTGTCGTTCATCTTAAGCCTGTTTCACCGTAGGGGCACGGCGATCGCTCATCTTTCAACTTAAATAGAGCCTGCGGATCAAACCAATGCTATTGACTCGGCAACTTTTTGTTTATGCAGATTTGGCGATGATACTCTGATGCGTAGCGTGTGTCAGGCAACGCCGTAACGCACGAATGACCCTATTGTCGGTGCGTTACGCTGACGCTAACAGCACCCTACAGGCTACAGGCTGCTTATTGCCAGGTTAGTAGAAAGCTGCCTCCCATCCGCTGCTTTTACCGCTCGATCGCAGATTGGTCGTCGATCGGGATGCTTTGCTTTTTGCAAGGTTGTCTAAGATTAAGAAAGTAAGGATTTAAGCGTGCTCAAATTGCGACGCTCGCCTCTCCATTGCCCAGTGATTAAACGAAAGGAGCCGTATGGTGCAAGCCACTTCTCATGCCGCCACTGCCCAACAGGACAGCCCACAAGAATGGAATCTTTCAGACCTGTATCAAGGCTTTGATGATCCACGTCTGGCGCAAGATTTAGCAGAGTTGGAGCAGTCAGCAGCAGCGTTTCGGCAGACCTATCGCGGCAAGGTGAGCGAGTTGACTCCAGACGCTATCGCGGCTTGTTTGCAAGAACTGGAGGCGATCGCGCAAACATCGGGCTACCTCTACGCCTTCCCAGCACTGGTCTTTTCAGCCGACACTCGCAATGCCGAAGCCAAGCAGATGCAAGACAAAGTGCTGGAAGCCATTACGGGCATTGAGAACCAGCTTTTGTTTTTTGATTTGGAACTCAAGAAGCTGGATGATGCTAAGTTCAGAGCACTCGAAGCGGCTCCCGTACTTCAGACCTACAGACACTATTTCTACAACATTGCTAAGTTCCGTCCCTACACGCTTTCCGAAGAAGTGGAGCAGACGCGCAATCAAGACAGCCTCACTGGACGGCAGGCGTTTATTCAACTGCGATCGGTGCATTTGGGTGAGCAGGAATACGAACCCGTCACAACACCTGATGGCAAAACCGCCAGCACGGATGCTGAGCTGAGTGCGTTACTCTTCCATCCCGATCGCGACGTGCGCTACAACGCCTATGCATCGGTACGAAACGTCATGCAGCAGCACAATTCGCTGTATGGCTACATTCTCAACAGCGTCGCGCAAGACCATAAGCTGGAAAACCAGATGCGCGGACATACCTCGACCCTACACAAGCAGCTACTTGCCGATGAAGTGTCTGAGCCTGTGTTTCGGGCGATTATGGACGGGACACGCGATCGCTTTGACCTGTGGCAGCGCTATTACACATTGAAAGGTCAGGCGTTGGGGCAGACCATTCGCACTTGCGATGTGTATGCACCCTGGGGCAGCGAAGCCGTTGAGCCGTTGCCTTACAAAGCAGGTGTGGAAACCTTACTGGCAGCGCTGGAGCAGTTCGACACGAACTACGCCCGTCGCGCCGAAGAGTTTTTCTTGAACAATTGGGTGGATGCCAAAGTGCGTCCCGGTAAGCGTGGCGGCGCGTTCTGCTGGTACAGCCACGGCAAGCACAGCTACCTGCTGTTGTCCTATACAGATGACTACAATTCTCTGTTCACCCTGGCACACGAAATGGGTCACGGACTACACTTTGCCTGGATTGATGATCGCCAATCCTACTTCAACAGCAACCCGCCAATGGTGCTGGCAGAAATCGCGTCCACCTTCAACGAACTGCTGCTGCTGGATTATTTACTCAAGCAAGCCGCTGATAACCCTGCACTAAAGAAGACCCTGATTACGCGCCAGTTGGAAGATCAATTAAATCTACTGTTTCGCCAAAGCACGATTAGTCGATTGGAGTTGGCAGTCCACGATCGCGCTAAACAAGGCAGCTTCGATCAAACCTTTGTCAACGAGCAGTGGCGATCGCTCTACCAGGAACTCTGTGGCGACGCGGTAGAAGTTTTGCCCGAGCACCAGTATGACTGGGCGCGGATTGGACACATTTACTTCAAGCCGTTCTACTGCTACCAATACACGGCTTCCAACATCGTCAGCCTCGCCTGCTATCAGAAATATCTGCAAGTCGGCAAAGACTTCATCCCTGGCTATATGGAACTACTCGCAGCAGGCGGCAGTATGGATCAGGTGGCAGCACTGCGTCAGTATGTGGATGTTGATTTAGAAAACCCTGCTACGATTCACGCCGCTCTGAAGTATGTGGAAGGGCTTTTGGATCAGCTTCAGGCGACGCTATAAGTCCATCGCTGTAAGCCCATATATGTAGGACACAGTGTTTTTTGTGCCCTTACAGGCTAAAACCTGCCTCAGAGTCACTGAAGCGACCCATGATCCAACCAATTTTCCAAATCAGACAGGCTTGAGAAAGCAAGTAAGGCTTCTCCCAGTAACTCTAACTGGATGCGATCGAGTGTTTCGATGCGATGCCTCATTGGTTCAGGCAATACTCCCACTTGTCGGCTAAGCAGGCGGAGGACGAGAGCCTTTTCTCCTTGCTCAATGCCTTGCTCAATGCCCTGCTGCCGGGTTGCCTGCTCCCACTCTAGATAGGCTTGTGATAGTTGCGCCATCAGATTCTGCTCCTCTTGCTCAAACAATTCCGTCAGTTCCAGACTGATCTTCCAGTTCACTAATAATTGTAAGACGTTACTACGGCGAGAGTCGTCTGTGGGCAACGCCAGCACTTCTTCAATGGCTTGCTGCTGCGTGGCTCCTCTCCCCAAAAGTCTGACCCAAAGGGTGGCTTCAGTGCGTGGTAGTTGGTTAATGGCAATAATCATTGACTTGAGCGCTACTGGCAAGGCATACACGCCTGCACCCCAGTGCTCTGAGGCTTTCGCTCCAAAACTGCTCAGCAAAGTTTGGGAGGCGGAGGGCGTGAGAATCCACAATTGTGGCAGTTCAGCATCTAAGAGTCTCTCATCGTCCCGTCTCGCTCGACGCACCGTTTCGGCTTGTACCAGAAAGAGTTTGAGCAAGCAGTTCCTCACCTCTATCCAAGAAGGCTGGTTGCGAAACGGCTCAAGCAGACAAGGAGTTGCCGCAATTTCACCGAACAAGCCCGATGCTTGGGTGGCATCAGTGGAGTGAGCCGTGGGAATAAACAGTACATCGACAAACCGAGACTCACCTGGAACCTCATAGGTTGTATCCACTTCACCGAATGGAGATAAAAATTCCTCCAAAAGCTGTTTGGCGAAGGAATCAAAGGGAGTCCGAGACATCAAAAGCAGCGAATAACGGCAGATCGATCGTAGACCATTTGTACTCTCTTACAGTGGTTTACTCGACGCAGCGCTGCCGCTTTCCATTTCATTCATCGGTCATGCCCCACGGGTGGTCATACCTTTTAAACAATGGTGGAAGACTATAATCGATGCAACCCTACTCAAACCTTGCCGGAGACGTTGGTGTCAGAAGACGCGATCAAGATCTTTTACTCATACTCCCGCAAAGATCTGGACATGCGGAATACGCTGGAAGATCACCTCTCTACGTTGAGGGAAGCAGACAGAATTAGCACCTGGCATGACCTGGAACTGGAAGCAGGCACCGAGTGGGAGCCAGCCATTCTCAAGAAGCTCGATGCAGCAGACATTATTCTGTTGCTAATCAGCCGCAACTTTATCGCCTCAAAATACTGCTAAGGCACCGAACTGAAGCGGGCGATCGCACGACATGCCGAGGGCACCGCGCGGGTGATTCCCATCATTCTGGATGCCTGTGACTGGAACCACTCGTATGTGCCCTTCAGTAAATTGAATGTCCTGCCAACTCACGCGAAACCGATTAAAAGTTGGGCAGACCCGGATGACGCGTTTACGATCGTGGCTCAACGCATTCGGGAAACGGTTGAGCAACTCAGTGCGAAAAAGCTAGCAAAGCAACAAGCTGCCGAACAGCAGAGACAACAACAGCTTGCCCAAAAAGCAGCGGCGGCAAAAGGCAAAGCAAGAAAGCCTTCAACGGGAAAGAAGGCAACAGAACGAGAACGGCTGCGAGAACCTGAACGATTGAAGCAACAGGCAGCAGCAGTGGCAGAGCAACAAAGGCAGCAAGACTTAGAGCAGCAACGGGCACTGGAGCAGCAGCAAGAGGAGGTGCAAAGGCAACAAGCAGCTCAATCGGTTAGCGTTAATGACCTGATGTCTGAAAAGGGCGTGGATTACACCCAATTGCGGGATCTGTTGCAGGGAGGTAAGTGGCAAGATGCCGACCAGGAAACTGCAGCGCGCATGTTTGAAGTGATGGGTCGGCAACGGGAAGGTTATTTGGAACTTAAAAACATCTTAAACTTTCCCTGTACTGATCTCGGGGTCGAGTCGACATAGAGGCAAAAAAGTGCAACATAGGCTCAGAACTCTTTCTCTGTAAGGGTTTCAGGGAACAGTTGATTTGACCTGTACCGCTGAAGCCCTTGATTAGTACAAGTTTGGACTACTTTTGGACGCTGTACTAATGGAAAATCAGTAGTACATAGCCGCTTCTGATGGGTCTTTAACGGCTGAAACCTGCATTCTCTCGTGGCACTTCTGCCAAACTACACAGAAGTCCTGCCTCCAAGCTTCACTCGGGTCAATTTTCTGTAACGTCTGCTATCCAGGGCTTTCCAGCTCGTCTTGCACTATTTTGCCCTTATGTCGGCTCAACCCCATAAAGGGACGTTTGCTATCTAGAAGAGTAGTCTGATTGTACTAAGATTGTCTCTTCTTGTATCACGTATACCGCGATCGCAAAG
>JACMKO010000240.1 GCA_014380065.1 Leptolyngbya sp. ES-bin-22
TATATTCAGGTGGACAGCCTAAAGAGCTTATTGCTGAGGTATTCTGCTACTGTGCGATCGCCCCTTTCCATAAACTGAATTGACATCAGAGAGATCAGCGATCGCCTTAACTCAACATTCTGATACTTTCTGTGGTAGGTGCGATCGTGTAAATGCACACACTGAAGTTAGACAAGCAGGGCTTGATTGATAAAATCGGGCAGTTGAAGTGTGCTTAGTCATGAGTGAAACGGTCTATATCGAAACGAGCATTCTTGGCTATCTCACTGCCCGATCGACTAAAAATTTGATTCTTGCTGGAAATATTGAGATGACTAGAGATTGGTGGGAGTTACGCCGTGATGCCTTTACCCTCTACATCTCACAAGTCGTTTTAGATGAAGCAGCACAGGGCGATGCTGAAATCGCCGCTCGACGACTGGAGATCGTTCGCAATTTTCCATTGCTGGAAGTGACTGAATCTGTGGAAGACCTGGCTGATCAGTTTATGGCAAGAAGTAACCTCCCACCCAAAGCCTCTGATGATGCCGTTCACATTGCACTGGCAACCGTCAATGGGCTTGATTACCTGTTAACGTGGAATTGCAAACATATTGCCAACGCTCAAATCCGCAAGAAGCTCTTGGAAGTTTGCCTGGATTTTGGATACGTGTTACCGATTATCTGTACACCTTATGAATTGATGGGAGCGTGAACGATGTGGGAAGACGAAATTGTAGAAGACCTGCATCGAATTCGTGAGGAACACGCGAAGGCATTCAATTACGATGTGAGAGCCATCTGCAAAGATTGGCAGAGACGGCAGGCACAAAGCGGGAGACAGTTTGTGACACTAACCCCTGAAACGCAAGCTAAAAAAACGGTGCAGCAGGCAGAGCAGAAATAGCCGTTAATCGTTAGTGGTCATGCGTCGGTGTTGACTTTGCCGACTACAATCGCCCCTCTCACAAACCAAATCGCCATCAGAGAAATCAGCGATCGCGCTGATTCAACATTCTGATGCTGGCTATGGTGTGTTGCGATCGCGTCAAAGCACACGCTGAGCGATCATATTACTCAGTACAATTCAAGACAATCTAGTAAAGCACTGTCTATAAATAGCTGGATTGTCGTTGCTCCAGCGCGAAGCATTGCTTCCACATGACTCGTTGGTGCATTACCACACCGTAACCAGATCACTTTAGGTGGTGAACCGTAGAGGCGACTTCGTTCAGCAAAATCAGCATCTTGGGTCACAATACAAAACCCTTGAACCTTCGCAAATGCCCAGATCTCACTGTCTTCTGACTCAGTAAGATCATAAAACTGAACATGACCAGAGTCAGGGAAACTATCGGCAAGCCGAGTCACCAATTTTCGGCTCAAGTTCTGATCAAACAACAGCTTCAAGTATCACCTACAACGGCAATTAGACAGCGATCGCGGTCAGCAGCAAATGCTAAACATGCTCTGATATCTTCTTCAGTCAACTCAGGGAAATCATCCAAGATTTCGGCATGAGACATGCCTGCTGCTAACCAGCCTAAGACATCGTAGACTGTGATTCGCATCCGCCGAATGCAAGGCTTGCCACCACGCTTACCTGGCTCGATGGTAATAATGTTGTGATAGCTCATGGCGAAACCCCGCTTGTTGCTCTTGATGACTTCAGTTTAGCTCGCGTTACAGAGCGCCTCTTCCTTCCAAGCTGTTTTTCTCTGGCGCAGTTACATTGTGCATAGCACAGTTAGACTAGAAGCGAATTGTCTGGAAGAAAAAACCTCTCTCATGCCTCATTCTGACCTCAGCAGCGAAGAAATTGCTCAACGTGGCAAAGCACTGTATCAACAGCGTTTGCGTACTCAAGTAGAGACGGCAGACAATATTGGCAAAATTATTGCGATCGACCTCGACACAGGTGATTACGCGATCGATCAAGACTTGCTTTTAGCGTGTAACCGTCTGAAAGCCACGCACCCCAACGCGATTACGTGGGCAGAGCGGGTTGGCTACGATGCTGTTTACGCCATTGGCGGCACATTGGTTAGGACGAGGGCGGTACAGTGCTTGTAAATGACATGATGTGATGATCAGCGATCGCGTTGACTCAACGTTCTGATGCTTGCTGTGGTGTGGAGATCTTTGGGTTTAATCGCTTTTCGGTCGATCGCTATCAATATAGATCACCACCTTAGCGGGACCGTAGCGATCGCGAATCGCCCGTTCCACCCGTTCAGCGATCGTCCGTGCAACACTCATGCATTCTGGATGCAGGATCAGCCGCATTTCTACAAACACTTGACGACCGACTACGCCGCGTGACTGGATGCCGTAGCAGTGCGTGATCCCCTCAACTTGATGAATCGTTTGCGCTAGTGCTTCAGGCGCGATCGCCATTTGCTTCATCAACGACGGTAGCTGCCAGTTGAAAATTCGCCAGCAATGACAAACGGCAAGGATCACCATCACGATCGCCAGCAGCGGATCAAGCCAGAGGTAGCCATGCCCAGCTCCCACCAACGCCACCAGCACTGGCAGCATGAGCCACGTGTCTTGAAAGAGATAAGACGCACTAAAACGCAGCGCCGTGTTCTCTAAGATGCCCGCCTCATAGCGCTGAAAACAGGCAAGACAAACGTTAGTCGCCATTACGACACCCAAAAGCTGAAGCAGGGGAGCACTCATCCGTACAGGCAGCAAATTTGCAGAATCCTGAGCGATCGCCCCTAACTGCTGCACCGCCAGCACCAAGACACTAAGGCAAGCAAACCCCATAAACGCAGCCATCAACAGCGCCAGTACGGCTTCAACCTTGCCATGCCCTCCAGCCTCTCGACTAGCAGGATAGCGTGATGTCAGCGCGATCGCGCTCAGCAGAAGGCTAAAGCCATTGATCAACGTTTGGAGGGCTTCTGCCAGCAAGCTCAACGACTGGGTTGCCCAACCAATCCACACCTTTACCACTAAAATAAGCAACGTCAGCCATAACGATGCTAATAGTACCCGACGACTTGCCCGATGACGACCCTGTGCTTCAGCCATAGCCTACGAGCTACTATGAAATTTGCTTTCACATTATCAGCCGTTAATTTGGTAATGAACGGAAAGTAATGGGCGATCGTTAAAAAACTTGGTAACCGAGGCGGCAGAAAGCGGCAGGTTAAAGGCACAACGCAAAGCTGACCGCTGAAAGCTAATCAAAGCTGAAGGCAGTCTCAACTCAAACGCAAAACTCAAAATTCGTATCCCCATGCAAAAGCAGTCGCTTGGCAAAGACATCAAACTCCTCGTACTTGACATTGATGGCACGATCGCAGGTGTCGCGAATGAGATTCGTGAACCCGTTTTACAGGCAGTTCGTGCGGCGCAAGCAAAGGGGATTCAAGTAGCGATCGCCACAGGTCGCATGTATCAAGCCGCACTGCGCTTCCATCACACGATCGGTTCGACGCTGCCACTGATGGCGTACCAGGGCGCATTGATACAAGATCCAACAACCCAAACAGTCTATCGCCATTGGACGGTGCCCAAAACGCTAGTGCTTCAGCTTTTAGATCACTTTGAACAGCCAGACCTGCGATCGCTCCTCTCGGTGCATTTTTATATTAATGATCAGCTCTACGTGCGCGAAATCACCTCAGAAACGAAGGAGTATGCCGAGCGCTCCGGCGTGACACCCATTCCGGTTGGTGACTTGCGAACAGCACTGACCACTGAACCCACAAAAGTGCTGGCATTAAGCGATGATACCGACTTGATCAACACGCTGTTAGGCAACTTGCAGACTCGCTACACGCCTGCCGAACTCTACCTCACAAAATCGGTGGCGACCTTCTTTGAGGCAACCAATCCGCTCGTCAGCAAAGGTACCGCAGTACGCTACCTGGCAGAAGAACAGTTGGGACTGCAAGCCGAAAATGTGATGGTGATCGGCGATAACTTTAACGACATTGAGATGATTGAGTACGCTGGCACGGGTATCGCAATGGGTAATGCGCCAGAAGCAGTTAAAGCCTTGGCAAACTGGGTCGCCCCAGACGTTGAAGACGATGGCGTTGCGGCTGCCATTGAAACATTTTTGCTCTAGTGTCGTTGCCAGCCTCGCGATCGCGCCTTTTCGAGCGGCGATCGCGCTAATTCTGTTAGCTAGGCTTGATCACAGACGTGGCGATCGCTCTGTGCAAGTTTCAGGATGGAGTTTGCAGAATGGTTTCAACGTTGTGCTTGAGATTTGGTAAGTCTTCCTCAATCGCAGCCCACACCAACTCCAGATCAATTTCAAAGTAGTTGTGAGCCAAAACGTTTCGCATCCCGCTCATTTTTGACCAGGGTAGCTCTGGACAGTAATCTCTTGTTGTTGCAGAAGGCGCGATCGTCTCTTTGTGACTGTGCGCTTTGCTCTGGATGCAGCTCTCATTGGAAAAGTATTGGCAGGACGTTGCTGAATGCAAGGATGAATTGCCCTCATCCCCAGCCCTTTTTCCCAAGGAGAAGGGAGCCAGAAAGCCTGTTCCCTCTCCTTTTGGGAGAGGGACAACTTGAAGATTCATGCAGCAATGAAGCAACGCCCAGTCTTAGCAGCACATAATGAAGTCATAGAAGGAATGCAGATGGATGCAAATGCGATCGCCACTCAGCCATCTCCTGCACGTCCTCTCAATCAGCAAGGGCTTAAAACTCTGTTTGCACTGGATGCAGCATTTCTGCTGATGCTTAGCCTTCTGATACTCTCAGCCTTCTCTTTCAAAGAGGCAAATGCTTTCAAAGAGGTAATGCTAACGCTGCTCCCATGTATTGTTCTTTGCCCAAATGGATGTAGTCTTCCTTTCGCTTTTAAGGTGCGCCCCAAGGCTGTGTGTCTTCGCTACCGCTATTTCAGCCGCAATCACTACCTTCAGTGTGCGCTCCATCCAGTCACTGTACTGAACCAACAAGCCGTTGCTTGTGTGGA
>JACMKO010000241.1 GCA_014380065.1 Leptolyngbya sp. ES-bin-22
AAGAGGGTGAATGGCTGGAGGTACGATCGCGACGGGGGTTCGCCCGCTTCCCTGCCAAAGTGACAACAGCGATCGCACCGAAAACGGTGTTTGTGCCGATGCATTGGGGCGCACTCTGGGCAAATAATGCCGAGGCAAACGCCCTTACGCATCCCGAAGCTTGTCCAGACTCACATCAACCTGAGTTAAAAGCCTGTGCCGTTCAGCTAGTGCCCATTTTGCCTGAAAGCAACCCCTCTGGTGCAGTTCCTACGGCTGAGAACGTGGGTCAACTTTCGCCGCCACTGTTTGTTTAAGGTGATGGAGCTGTTTCGCTGATAGGGCTGTTTAAGCTTGTGGAGATTGATGCCAGAGTTTCTCTAGCAATTTGATTTGTGCTTCTAATGTAGCTGTGCGCTGTGCTTGATGGCGATCGTACAAAAACAGCCCAACACCAAGCCCAACTGGCAGGACAAAATAAGTCAGCCCCAAGAGAATATCGGCAAGGCGCTCCATTTGCGTATTGCTCAGAGGTTGCAACACTGATGCAGTCTTTGTCGCTGCCTGAGGCACTGGCGCACCCACTGATGACTCGTTCACTGTGGGAGCTTCCAACACGCGATCGCCAGGATTGCACATTAAACCTTGAACATCAGCCGTGCAGGTCGAATGCTGTGTAACTGAAGCTTGAGCAACCGCAGCAGGCGAAATTACCATCATGCTTGCAGCCACGACGATTGCTAGAGGCATACGTTTACGCTCGATCGTACCTTGACCGGGCTTACTGCTTCTCCTGGTGTCAGGAGCAAAACTGGAGAGCTTTTGCACCATACGTGAAATCATTTCTTTTGACCAGTGCTTGAAGTTTATTTTCTGTATCTGATAATACTCTTTTTACTTTTTCTAATCAAGGTCTACATCTATCTACAGTCATAACTAGAGAGAACCGATCATCTCCTCGTATGACCTTACTGACAGATACGTTGTATCGGCTATTCGTAGTAGCGATCGTGGCGAGCCTACGATCGCGGTAATGTCTTGATTCCATGACAAGGATGGCTGAATAAGTGCGATTACAGCACTGCATGATGCAATTTCAGCAATTGAATTAAGTCGGCACCAATTTGACGAATTTAGTGGGTTAAAAACGAATCTGTCAGTTTTTAGTTCTTCGACCAATACGCCCATTTTTCTTAGCATTGATGCGTGTTCGGTCATCTTTTAAAAATGGCTCGGCTAGGAAAGGAAGTGTGCCAATACCAAAACCCTGACGGCTTCAAAAAGTTAGATTTTTCACTGTTCCAGAGAGCTGGATAGCACTGTCATCAGCAATGAATGCGCGATCGGCATTTTCCCTGTACCGATTACGCATTCAGTGTTTCTAAAAGTTACAGTCACTACATTTATAAACGCTTGAAAAATTTAACTTGAGCAAGTAACGGTTTCGTTGCAATCCAATGCATTGACGTAGATTCATAGACCTGTATTTCTGGAGTAGAACTGTCATGGCTGGATTATGGTCCTTTACGGGCAGGTATAAAATCCTGCACCTGACTTGGTTTGCTTTCTTTCTCACCTTTGTGGTCTGGTTTAACTTTGCCCCCCTGGCAACAGCGGCAAAAGCTGAGTTGGGTTTGACCGATCCGCAAATGCGGACGCTCGCTATTTGCAATGTGGCGCTGACGGTGCCCGCTCGGATTATTGTGGGCATGATTTTGGATCGCTTTGGTCCACGCCTTACCTACTCCTGTTTGCTAATCTATGCAGCCTTTCCCTGCCTTGCCTTTGCACTGGCACAAAACTTCGAGCAGATGGTGTATGCCCGCCTCGCTTTGAGCATTGTGGGCTGTGGCTTTGTCATTGGCATTCGCATGGTGGCAGAGTGGTTTAATGCTAAAGACATTGGTTTGGCAGAGGGCATTTATGGTGGCTGGGGCAACTTTGGGTCAGCGGGCGCTGCCTTTACCTTGCCCTCTATTGCAACCGGTCTAGGCTTTTTGGCAGCCGGTCAGGTCAATTGGCGGCTGGCGATCGCCCTCACCGGTGTCATGGCAGCAGTCTACGGCGTAATCTATTACTTCAATGTCTCCGATACGCCTCCTGGCAAGGTCTACCAGCGTCCGCCCAGCAGTGCAGGTATGGAAGTCACAACCAGACGTGATTTCTGGTTCCTTCTAGCCATGAACATTCCCCTAGTTGGCGCGTTGGGCTTAATTGCATGGCGCTTAGCGAAGGTAAAATTCATCGACAACACGGCACTTTTGCTGATTGGTGTCTTTTTAGTCGGTCTGTATCTCTATCAGGCATACAACATCTGGCAGGCAAACAAGCCGCTGATGACAGGCGAAAAACGCTATGCACCCGACGATCGCTACAAATTTTCGCAAGTTGCCAACCTCGAACTCGCTTATGTAGCGTGTTTTGGCTCTGAGCTGGCGGTCGTCTCTATGTTGCCCACTTACTTTGAGCGTGGCTTTGGCTTGGCAGCCGCAATGGCGGGGGCTGTAGCAGGTATGTACTCGTTTATGAACATCGTGGCGCGTCCAGGTGGCGGCTGGATTTCTGACAAGATTGGTAGTCGAAAATGGACACTTGCTGCAACCATTGGCGGTACAGGCATTGGTTATCTGCTGTTCAGTCTGTTTGGGCAAGGCGTTCCCATTATCTTTGTAGTACTGATGACGATGCTGGCATCCTTCTTTGTCATGGCAGCAGAAGGCGCAACCTTTGCGATCGTGCCCTTGGTGAAACCTCGCATTACCGGACAGATTGCGGGCAACGTGGGAGCCTATGGCAACGTTGGGGCAGTGGTCTACCTTACGGTTTACAGCCTTTTGCCGCAGGGTGTAGCTGGTGACAAGCTGTTTTTTCAAATGCTGGGCTGTGTTGCCATCATTGTGGCGTTTGTGAATGCCTTCACGCTCAAGGAAGTGGCGGGTTCGCATGAAGAAGCGCCTGTACCTGTGCCCGTACCTGTGGAGCAGAGCGATCGCCTCTAACGGCAAAAGTAGCGCAGCGTCACGCATCCGTTTTGGAAGTAATGCGTGACCGCTACCGCCCCTGGCGTTCAAAGCACTCAGCCATAGTGTACCCATCTGAGAATCGCTAGAAGAAAGCCTCTTAGCGCTGCCGAAGGCACTAGACCGCCGCCAGACGCTAATGAACGTCAATTCTCATGCCCAAAACCCTTCCCTCTGTCATTCCTATCCATTGAGGAGCTGTATGGTATCTACGCCTTCAAGTAACAATGCAACGACTAAGACAGCCGAACCTCAATCCAGCTACGGTTCAAATGAGCTGGGCTATCAGCAATTGATCCTCTGCGCAGCGTTAATAGGCATTGCGGGAGGGCTGGTAGCCACCGCCTACTACTATGTTTTAGAAGCCTGTCTCCATGTCACCTGGCATACCGTGCCGGAGCTACTGACTCCCTATTTTCCTGCCCATTTTCCAGTTTGGAACTATGTGTGGATTGCCACGACGATCGG
>JACMKO010000242.1 GCA_014380065.1 Leptolyngbya sp. ES-bin-22
GTTATTGGGTACATTTATCCTCTTTTTAGGCGATCTTTCAGGTGCTTTTAGCTCTAATAGCAATGTTCTTCTTCACTTTATTTTTAACGCCCACAATTTAGAGTTTGCGCTGGGAAGTTTAGCGGCTTACCTTGTGTTACAAAAACGTCCCAAAAGACACAACACATTTTTTCTGCTGCTGGGAACTGCCCTCTTTCTCCTCTTTGGTATAGCGCAAGCCGAGCGATCGCTCATACTCAATCCTGTTCTTGCTTACGGCATTCCTTCAGCGCTCATCGTATTGGGAGTAGCATCATTAGATTTGCAGCGATCGCGCCATCAACCAGATACATTATTATCGCGACTATTTACGTCTTTAGGTAATGCCTCTTACTCTATTTATTTGACACACTATTTTTGTTTGTCTGGGCTGTTGAAGCTGATCGTTGCAACCAGGCTCACCAACATCATTGGGTATCCGGCAACCATCAGTTTGCTACTGGCAACGACTTTAGTCGTGGGATATATCACATACATATGGATTGAAATGCCAATGGTAAACGGGTTAAGACAGGCGATCGTAAAATCAGCAATGAACACACAGCCTTTCATTTCAGCGCCACCAAAGCTAGCTACCCCAAGCAAGGACATGAAGATTCTTTTTCTTGATCAAAGTGGCGTACTGGCGGGCGCAGAGCTTTGTCTGTTGGATATTGTGCAGCCGTATCGCGATCGGAGCCTGGTTTGTCTCTTCACCGATGGACCCTTCAAAACGACGCTGCAAGAGCATGGCATATCGGTACAGGTATTAGGAACAAAGCCGATTCAAGTGCGTAAAGAAAGCGGTTTGGTGCAGGGGCTACGAAGTCTTGGGCAACTGTTACCTTTGGCGATGCACGTAGCCCGACTCAGCCGCCATTATGATTTACTCTACGCCAACACGCAAAAAGCATTGGTCGTCGGTGCGCTGGCAAGTCTCATCAGCCGTCGTCCTCTGGTTTATCACCTGCACGATATTCTTTCTAGCGATCACTTCAGCACCACTAATCGTCGTCTCGCTGTCACACTAGCCAATCACTGCGCCAGCCAGGTCATTGCCACTTCTAACGCCAGCCGGGAAGCATTTATCCAGGCAGGAGGACGGGCAGACATCACAACTGTGGTTTATAACGGGTTTGAGCCAGCCGCTTACCAGCAGAACACAGATCTGCATCAGTTTAAACAGCAATTGAAGCCAGACGGTCAATTTGTGATCGGGCACTTTAGCCGTCTGTCGCCGTGGAAAGGTCAGCACGTCCTGATTGAAGCGCTCGTGAGCTGTCCTGGCGATGTCACCGCGATTTTGGTAGGTGATGCTCTCTTTGGCGAGCAAGCCTATGTGCAAACGCTCAAAGCACAAGTGGAAGCGCTGGGATTGCAAGACCGCGTGCAGTTTTTAGGCTTCCGCTCTGATGTTGTGCCGTTAATGCAGGCTTGCGATATGGTTGCTCATACTTCTACAGCACCCGAACCATTTGGACGTGTCATTGCTGAAGCCATGCTCTGTGGCAGACCAGTCATTGCCGCTGCCTCTGGTGGAGCGGTGGAATTGATCGAACCGGGGGTGACGGGCTGGCTGGTGCCACCAGGAGACGTTCAAGCGCTTGCAGATGCGATCGCCCACTGCCGCCAAAACCCAAGCGAAACGGCAGCGATCGCCCAAACAGCCCAAACCAAAGCGGCTGAACGGTTTAACTTAGACCATATTCGACAACAGATTGATCAACTGCTGCGATCAGTTGTTAATAGCCAGAATCAACTCAAAACTCTCCCGCTGCTTCCTCTGCTCCCGCTGCCTTCCTATCCCTTACCCCTCACCATGTCCCTAACCTCCCCCAACCCCTCCATCAGCGTCTTCCTCCCTGCCTTAGAAGGTGGTGGGGCTGAGCGCGCCATGTTGCACCTGGCAGAAGGACTGGCAGAGCGCGGCTTCAACATCGATCTCGTGCTGGCAGAGACGAAAGGAGCCTACCTGGAGACGGTGCCGTCCTCGATTCGGATTGTAGACTTGAAGGCACGATCGCCGCTGCTGGTTTCAAAAACCTTTGCCCTACGTCGCTATTTGCAGCAGGAACAGCCGTCTGTGCTCTTGTCAGCGCTGGATATTCTCAGTTCTGCGACCTGGGCACAACGATTAGCTGGGGTGCCGACTCGGATCGTGATGTGTGTGCAAACGAACCTGTCGCAGCAGTTTCGCGATCATCAGCCCAGCACGATCGGTCGTCTGAGACCCCGTTTAGTGCGCTTGTTTTACCCCTGGGCAGATGCGATCGTCGCGGCTTCTAGAGGGGTGGCAGACGATGTGGCGCGGCTTACAGGCATATCAGCAGAAACGATTCGAGTGATTTACAATCCGGTCGTTACGCCCACAGTGCTGGCAAAAATGCAGCAGCCTGTAGATCATCCCTGGTTTGCGGCAGGCGAACCACCCGTCATTTTGGGCGTGGGACGACTGGTTAGCCAGAAAGATTTTCCAACGTTGGTGGAAGCCTTTGCGATCGTGCGAAAGCAGCGATCGGCACGATTGATGATCCTGGGCGAAGGCGAAGATCGCGCCAAGCTAGAGGCACAAATCCACAGGCTTGGTTTGCAAGACGATGTAGCGCTCCCTGGGTTTGCCGAAAATCCATACTCATACATGGCTCACGCCAGCGTCTTTGCCCTGTCTTCCATCTTTGAAGGCTTTGGGAATGTGGTTGCTGAAGCAATGGCAGCAGGCACCGCAATTGTCTCCACCGATTGCCCCAGCGGACCCGCCGAAATTTTGGACGGTGGCAAATACGGCAAGCTTGTTCCTGTGAATGATCCGGCAGCACTCGCAGAGGGCATCTTAGCGACCTTAGAAGCCCCGATCGCGGCTGATGTGCTTCGCCAACGCGCCCAGGAATTTTCGGTCGATCGCGTGACTGAGCAATACATCGATGTGCTGTCACAGTTAACTCCCAAAAAAGCGCTTCGGGCTAGTTAAGCGCCATGCGAATTCTGCATATCCTCAACCACATTCAGGAAATTGGCAACGGGATTGTCAACGTGGCTGTTGACCTGGCGTGCTTGCAGGCAGAAGCCGGACATACCGTAGTGGTTGCCTCTGGCGGCGGAGAGTACGATCGCCTCCTGACCCGTTACGGCGTAAAACACGTCTTACTCGACCAGCGCCGCCAACCGCTCAACCTGCTGCGGGCGGCTAGACAGTACCAAGCGCTTGTGCAAACCATCCAACCAGACATCATCCATGCTCACATGATGACGGGGATGGTTCTGGCGTGGGCATTTCGGGGCAAATCCCGTTACGGTTTAGTGTCTACTGTCCACAATGAGTTTCAGCGCAGCGCAATTTTGATGGGGTTAGCCGATCGCGTTCTCGCCGTCAGTCAATCCGTTGCAAACTCAATGGCGCAGAAAGGCATTCCTAAGGCAAAGCTAAGGGTTGTCCGGAACGGTACCTTGGGCAGTCCACGCGATCGCCTGTCAGAGTTGCCACCTGTGACACTCCAGCGTCCTGCGATCGCCACGTTGGCTGGCATGTACCACCGCAAGGGCATTGCAGACCTGATTGCTGCCTTTGAGCCAGTAGCCGCAGAGTTCCCTGAAGCTCATCTCTACTTGATTGGCAATGGACCCGATCGTCCTCAATTTGAAGCACAGGCAACCACTACAGCCGTTGCCGATCGCATTCACTTTGAGGGCTATCAGGCAGAACCACAGCGCTACCTCCACGCCACCGACATTTTTGTCCTGGCATCGCGGCAAGAACCGTTTGGCTTAGTGCTATCGGAAGCACGCGAAGCTGGTTGCGCGATCGTCGCCAGCAATGTAGACGGCATTCCAGAAGCTCTGGATGGGGGTAAGGCAGGACTACTGGTGCCAGCAGCTAATCCAATCGCATTAGCAGAGACGATCGCCCCACTATTGCGTGATCCTGAGTTGTTGCAGGAGTGGAAAGCGCGATCGCATCAGAATCTCGCTTGGTTGAAAGTTGCACGAGTTCACACCGAAACGCTGGCAGTTTACGAAGCATTGCTCAGAGCGAGAAGGTAAAAAGGTGTAGGGTGCGTTAAGCAAAGCCGTAACGCACCGAAACGTCTACGTCCAATAAAGAATCTTCGCCTGAGGAAACCGTCGTGCAATCTCTTGTTCAAAGAAGCGGCGCAGTGTCTTCATTGTCTCAGTAGGGTAAACATACTTAGTACCGCCAAACTTGTTGCGCTTGACGCTACGGGTAGACTCATCTAAATCGAGCGTTGTCTTGGGATACCAACTGAGCAGCACATCCTTCGAGCCAGGGGTGAAGCGATGGGAAATCAGCTCAAACGTCAGATCGCAATTAAAATCAAGTGCTGCCTCGATCGCGTCAAACAACTGGCTGTAGTGAGCCTGCCAATCGTCGATCGGCATAATGGGAGCAATCACCAGTCCAATGGGATAGCCACCGCCGCCCTGCGATTGAGGCAACCCCAGCCGTCGCAATGCCTGTAAGCGCTTGGCAACCGATGCCGTACCGCCTTCAAGCTTTTGAGCGATCGGAGCTGCATTCACGCTCACTCGACAACGGGTGTGTCCGTTGTGTGGCAAGTCAAGCAGATGATCAACCCCATCAAACTTTGATACCCACCGCAGATGAGCATCAGGACGCGTGCCAAAGTAGCGAATACATTCGGCAAGGCTCCCTGTAAGATGCTCAATGCCCAACGGATCGGTGTAGCAACTAACTTCATAAGATGTCACCTGACCGGGACGCTCATACGCTGCCAGGTTCTCTAGGATCTGTGGCAAATTGGCGTAGGCTCGGATCACGGGCGGACCTTGCAAACTACCTGCCAGATAGCAGTACTGGCAGTGAGCAGGACAGCCCTCCGCCAGGTGAAACTGCCAGTCTGCTGACGGTGGAATGGGGCTGAGCTTAAAGTGGCTCGGTGGAGCGACGACAACAGCAAGGGTGCGCTTGGCGATCGCATACGTCTCGCGGTCATCCTCACCCCGCAAACCAGTGAGGCGATCGCGCGGCAACTCCTCAACGGGCAGGTTTAGCGCCTGCACTCGTGACAAAATCTGCTGCCCCCAGGGCAACTCTAACGCTGACGGTGTGAAGAGAACGCGCTCCGGCATCCACAAGCGCGCAGGAGCATCAGGAAGGGGATGAAGAGATGTCGATCCTGAATGAGATAACGGCTCAGAAACAGTGATGGGCACAGTGAATAACTTTTATGAAGGTGCTTTCATGATAACGACGGCACGATCGCCCAGAGTATCCACAGCGGACGGATCTCGCCCTTTATGAGTAACGGATAACCCATCCTCTTGCTGCATAAACGCATCGACTTTGGAGAAGCCTGTTATTTTTTGGTAAAAATTGGGCAACCTCTAGAAGTCGGAATGTAAAGCTCACTTAAATTTTCTGTAAAGACAGCTTGATAAATAAGCTTGAGCAGAGAGAAGCAACTCAAAAAGCACCCAGCGCATTGACTGGGCGGCAAGCCGTATCAATTTTATCTGCCGATTCTCGTCAAAGGATTGCGGGTACTAGCTTTCACAGTTTTTTCTATCATTAGGAGCGTTCATGTTTAGCGCTTTTTAGTATCAGAAAAGATCATTTAACTAAAAAATTACCAACAAATAAATTTGTCGTTTGCATCAGAAATTAGTTAAATTCTGGCACGGAAAAATCTCTTTAGGCTCATGTTTTTTACTAAGGGGTTGAGATTTATGGAAACTCATGGTAGATATTAGGCGCGGATGTTGTAGTTGCTTCCCCTTACTTAGAGATAGCGTTGGATTCAACCTTTGAAGACCCGCTCCAACGTCGATACATCGCTTGCCAAGTTTTAATTTGTCGATGCCTTGAGACCAAATTCGTGTGTTCCCGACAAACAGCTCGTTCCGCAATAGCCACTCAATGCAAGTTGCAGTTCTGTATGCAGTTGTTCAGCAAGCTGCTGATTTGTGAAGGCTAATCGACGTCAAGTTCGTTTACTAGGGAAATACCAGTGTCAGATTTAATCGTCGCTGCTGCAACGAGCAGCCTTGATCTGAGTGCGAACTCTACCGCCAATGTAGCCATCGCGTCCACTCAGTCTACCCAGACGGGCGGCTTAACAACCCTTTCTACCAACAGCATCACATCGAGCAGCAGTGCTCCCATTACTGCTGCGGCAGCGCCGATCGCCGCTGCCACCAATCAACTCGGACTACGAGCGCAGTATTATCAGGGCAAAGATTTTACCAATCTCAAATGGTCACAAATTGATCCGACCGTGAATTTTGCGTGGGGAATCAATGCCCCAAATTCGATCGTGCCAGCCGATAATTTTGCCGTGCGCTGGACGGGTCAGGTGCAGCCTAAATACTCTGAAACCTACACGTTTTACACGCGATCGGACGATGGCATTCGGCTATGGGTCAATGGGCAATTACTGATTAACAACTGGACTGATCACGACGTAATTGAGAATAACGGCGCGATCGCCCTTGCAGCCGGACAAGCTTACGATATCAAGCTGGAGTATTACGACAGTACAGGCGGCGCAACGTCTCAGTTGCTCTGGTCTAGCCCAACTCAAGCTAAAGAAATTATTCCTGCCAGCCAGCTTTTTCAAGGCATTAGCACCCTTGCGTTTGCAACAGGTGAGCCAGCCAAAAGTGCCAATGCGTTTGTGGATTCGATCGGGGTCAACACCCACATCCGCTACTACGACACTGCCTATGGTAACTATCCGTTCATCAAACAAAGCTTGCTCGATCTGGGCATTCGTCACATTCGCGATGGCGGCAGCGATCCAACCTGGATTCAGCGCATTAATGAACTAGGCAACTTGGGTATCAAATCAACCCTGGTGCTTGACCCCAACATTGGCATTGGTCCCGATGCCACTTATGACATCAAACCACCGGGTTATACAGTTACAAACTTTGTCAAAAACCTCGTGTCTCAAGGTGTCGAAGCTGTAGAGATCCTGAATGAATTTGACCTGTTCTACAATCTTTTTCCTTACACCCGCAATGGTCAGCCTGTTAGAGGCGATGGCTGGATCAGCTATGTGAGGGACTTTACGCGAGACGTTTACACTGCACTCAAGGCAGACCCAGCAACGGCGAACATTCCCATCATTGGGCCCTCGTTTGTGTTTGCTAACTCTAGCAGCGCGATCGGTGATCTAAGCCAGTGGGTCGATTACGGCAGCTTCCATCCATACAACAACCCCAAAAATCCCGGTGACGGCAGCCTTGCGAAAGACTATACGCTGCGATCGCAGTCCTTTGGCACCAAACCACTGATTGCAACTGAAGTGGGCTACTCTACGGGCAGTGCGCTGTCCGATCGACCCGTCACAGAAGCGGTACAGGGTAAATACATTCCTCGCCTCTTCTTAGAAAGCTTCAATCAGGGCGTTCCCCGCACGTTCTCGTATGAGCTGATTGACCAAAAAGCCGAGCCAAACAACAGCGAAAGCAATTATGGGCTGCTCCGAAGCGATGGCACACCAAAACCTGCCTACACAGCGCTGAAAAATCTGATTAGCCTGCTTAATGATCCACAACCAGCCATACCAGCCACACCAGCCATACCAGCTACACCAGTCATCACAACGACAAAACCGCTAGGAGCGCTCAACTATGCCATTGGGGGCAGCAGCACTCAAAACGTGCATCACACGCTTTTGCAAAAGAGCAGCGGTGACTTCTACCTTGTACTTTGGCTTGAAGTGCCCAGTACAGATCAGCCTGTTAGCCAGAATGTCACGCTGAACTTCAATACTGCCCTGGGGCAAGCAACGACCTATGCCCCCAACCAATCGATCGCTCCAGTCGCAACAGTTGCAGCACCCACTCAACTGACCCTCAGCGTTACAGACGCGCCTCTAGTGGTCAAACTATCAGCACCAGCCACGACTGTCGTGCCAGCAGCAAGTCCGATCGCCACAGCGGCACCAATCTAGCATCAGGAGCAAATTGTTCTGCAATGACACAATTTGCTCCCAGGCATCGAGCTGATTCATGTTGAAGACGCATAGAAGCAGCTTATGGGGACAGTGGAGTTACGCCTGCTGTCCCCTTTACTATGTCAACGGATAGCCCCATCGATCAGCTTCACTTATCGGCAATTCACGCAGGGGGTGTGGAGAAGTTTTGCTAGTTTTGGGCTAAAGATAAATTTTTATCAAGAATTAGCATTGCGAACTGTAAAGCGATCGAAACCATGTGGAAAACCTTAAACTTTTCTGTGGAAAACTGTGTGGAAAACCTGTACAAAACCCGGCACGATCGTGGAAAAGGAAATTAGGTATAAATACTCTGTGCAAAGATCGGTGGTTTTTCCACAGGTTTTCCACAGGTTTAAAGCCACCTCAAAGAATTGACCCATCGTGCTTCCTACAGTTCTCCCCATTTTCCACAGCCTCTACTACTACTGTTTAAATAAGAATTACTTAAGTCCGGATGGTAGAGCGTGACCAAATCGAAGCTAAACAGAAGACGCTGGATTGTTCAAAACAAGGGTGCTAACATACGCAGACAACGCCTTCACCCGCTACAGATAGCGTTTAACTCTTCCAATCCAGCCCTTTAACCGCCGAATCTACTCGTCTACTCTGCCCAAAGTTCATCACAACGCACCACTCTCTTAACGCAAAGGTCGAACTCCCATGAAACTGGTTTGCTCCCAAAACAGCCTCAGCGCTAACCTCACGCTCGTCAGCCGCGCTGTTTCGTCCCGTCCCAGCCACCCCATACTGGCAAATATTCTCCTGATTGCCGACGAAGAGCTTCAGCAAATCAAGCTCAGCGCGTTTGACCTCAGCCTTGGCATCCAGACGAGCTTTCCAGCCGATGTGATTGCGGGTGGAAAGTTGACGCTACCTGCCAAACTTTTGACCGATATCGTCTCACGCTTGCCAGAGGGCGACATCACCCTTGAGGATGGCAACGATGACACCGCTGATGCTAACTTTGTCACCACGCTTACTTGCTCGTCGGGACGATACCAGGTGCGCGGGATGGGAGCCGAAGAGTTTCCCGAACTGCCCGTGGTCGAAGATGGTGAAGTGACCCACCTATCCGTGGAGAGTCTGATTGAAGGGCTGCGGAGTTCTTTGTTTTCCGCCAGTAGCGATGAAACTAAGCAAGTGCTTACAGGTGTGCATTTGACCATGCAGCCTGATGGACTGGAGTTTGCCGCCACAGATGGACATCGCTTGACGGTCGTGCAAACGCTGAATGCAGAAGCCGTTGAGGGCACAAAGCCTACTGATCCTGACAAAACGCTAGACGTTACCATTCCTGCCAAGGCGCTGCAAGAGCTGACCAAAATGCTGGAGCGTCAGACAGGTAGCGATGTTGCCGTTCATTTTGACCAGAGCCAGGTGGTCTTTGAATGGACGGATCAGCGACTTACCAGCCGCTTGCTAGAAGGGCAGTATCCCAACTACCGCCAATTGGTGCCACGTCAGTTTTCTCGCCAAATTACCGCTGAACGACGACTTTTGCTAAGTGCCCTAGAGCGGATTGCCGTGTTAGCCGACCAGAAAAACAATATCGTCAAGCTCACCCTGGATAGCACCAATCAACTGCTGTCCCTCTCGGTAGACGCTCAGGATGTTGGCAGTGGCAAAGAAACCATTCCCGCACAGATTACGGGCGATGACCTGGATGTAGCGTTTAACGTGAAGTACCTGATGGACGGCTTGAAGGCGATCGCCACCACCGAAATTCAAATCCAGTTGAACACAGCCACGAGTCCGGCGATCGTCACTCCCCTGGGCAGCATCAAAATGACCTACCTTGTCATGCCTGTGCAAGTCAGATCCTAGAGTTTGATGCCTATAAGGAAATAAGGGATCAAAGTGTAGATAA
>JACMKO010000243.1 GCA_014380065.1 Leptolyngbya sp. ES-bin-22
CCCTACTGCCTGCACCTCTGCTTCGGGGGCACGAAATTGCTTTCTCACGTAGACTGGCTTACTCTCACGTTTCGCGGTCAAACCTTTGAACGAACCCTGGACTTGCTTGGCGATCGCAGTCAGCGGACTTTCCTTTGGCCGTACAGTAGCACCAGTCTGTACTGGAGCAACCTCAGATGCGATCGTCTTCGATGGTGCTACAGGCGTTTGACTGGCATTCGCAAAATCGGCAGGTGTCAGCGGCACATAGAGTGGTTGCTCTACGGTGGATGGCGGTGTCTTCTTTGGCGTTGTGGTCGTGGTGACTAGCGCCTCAAGCCAAGCGGTCAGTTTGGCAACCTGCTTACCGATCGGCTGAGCAATGGGCGCGATCGACTTAGCATTCAATAACCCAACCCACGTTTGAGACAACGCCGCCTGCCATTCTGCGGGTGTCGGCACAGCCGTTTGTTGATCCACTGGAGCAACTTGCCGTCTCAGTGCGAGTGTCTGCCAGCCCAGCCAACCCAGTAGCGTCACACTCGCTGTTTGCCCTAGCAGCACACCTCCCGTAATGCGCCCCGCGCAAACCCACAGTACCAGCGCATAAAACAACCCCAACCCACTCCAAAGGAAGTCATGCTTACGATGCACCTCTGGGAAAAAGAACGCCGCCATGTAAAGCGCCACGCTGCTCAACCCAACGACTAATGCCAGAATATATGCCAGCATACGGCTGCTCCAAACGATGCCGAACAACTATTTATAGATCGATTCTGTCAGGGAGTGTTGCAGTTTAGACAGAGAGTTTTGTCCAGCGTCAAACGCGCCACACAACACCTAACACAAAACCCACCCCTTTCTGCTGCTTTCTCAGTTCCTCCCCTAGAGTTAAATGCAGCACAGCTTAAGATTATCTTCTAGGCTAACTTGAGATGTTCAGGCTACCCTAAAGGTGATTGAACAGCCCAAGCACTTGCAGAACTAAGCAGAGAATCTTATGGCACAAAGCTTTGGTGTAATTGGTCTAGCGGTCATGGGCGAAAATCTGGCGCTAAACGTCGAGCGTAACGGATTCCCGATCGCTGTTTACAATCGCAGTCGCGAAAAGACAGATGCCTTCATGTCGCAACGCGCAACGGGTAAGAACGTTGTTGCAGCTTACTCGTTGGAGGAGTTCGTTGCTGCCTTAGAACGTCCCCGCAAGATCTTGATCATGGTAAAAGCAGGTGCTCCTGTTGATGCGACGATCGAGCAGCTTAAGCCTCTTTTGGATGAAGGCGATATCTTGATCGACGGCGGTAATTCTCTGTTTACGGATACAGAACGCCGCGCTAAAGATCTGGAATCAGCCAAGTTTACCTTCATTGGCATGGGTGTCAGTGGCGGTGAAGAAGGCGCGCTCAACGGCCCCAGCCTCATGCCTGGTGGCACGGAGCAGGCATACAAATATCTAGAACCCATCCTGACCAAAATTGCTGCTCAAGTAGATGATGGTCCCTGCGTCACCTACATCGGTCCGGGTGGTGCGGGTCACTACGTCAAAATGGTGCATAACGGCATTGAGTACGGCGATATGCAGCTTATCTGCGAGGCCTACGCGATCCTCCAGGCCACCATCAACCCCAGCGCCGACGAGTTCCATGAAATCTTCGCCGAGTGGAATAAAGGGGAACTTGATAGCTTCCTCATTGAGATAACTACGAACATTTTCAGCAAGAGGGATCCCGAAACCGGCACCCCCATCGTCGATCTCATCCTCGACAAAGCCGGGCAGAA
>JACMKO010000244.1 GCA_014380065.1 Leptolyngbya sp. ES-bin-22
GACGTGCTGATTCAGCATCAGGTACGAGCCAGCATGATGCTGCCCATTTTAGTGGGGGAGCAAGCCTGGGGGCTGCTGATTGTGGATCAGTGTGTGGCACCACGAGTGTGGCAGACATGGGAGATTAATCTGCTCACACAGTTAGCCACTCAGCTTGCGATCGCCATTCACCAATCAGAACTATTCCAGCAGGTGCAGCAATTCAATACGGTTTTAGAAGGGCAAATTCAGGAGCATAGCCATCAGCTTCAGCAGGCACTCGCTTATGAAGCACTGCTCAAACGCATCACCGACAGCGTGCGCGATAGCCTGGATGAAGCCCAAATTTTTCAAACGGCAGTCCGCGAACTGGCGATCGGGCTACAGCTTCACGGCTGTAGTAGTGGTCTTTATGACTTTAACCAGCAAGCGTTGACCATCACCTATGAGCACATCTGCCACGATCTGCCGTCTGCGTTGGGTCGGCAGTTGTCGATCGCCGTTGAACCCGACATCTATGGGCAGATGCTGGGAGGACAGCACCTCCAGTTTTGCCCACTGCCAGAGTTTTCCAATGCCGTGCGCCCGATTCAAACCAGATACACCATCCTTGCTTGTCCTATTTTTATTGCTGCTGAAACAGGGCAACCCGATGGTCAGCCAGAGCCAATTGGCGATCTATGGCTGTTTCGCTCTAGAGATGCCAACTTTAGCGAGATGGAAATTCGCCTGGTCAAGCAAGTGACGAATCAGTGCGCGATCGCCATTCGTCAGGCACGTCTTTACCAGGCAGCGCAGGCGCAGGTCGTTGAGCTAGAGCGGCTCAATCGGCTCAAAGATGATTTTCTCAGCACCGTTTCTCACGAACTGCGCACGCCGATGTCAAACATCAAGATGGCAACTCAGATGCTGGAAGTGACGTTATTCAAAGCTGAAAATAGCGACCTGACGAATGAGTCAGAGGCAGTTGCGCTTGTTCTTCCTCCTCCATCCGTGCAAAAAATCAACCGCTACTTCCAAATCCTCAAAGACGAAGGCGAGCGCGAAATCCGGTTGATCAACGATCTCCTCGATCTTTCCCGACTCGACTCTGGCAGCGATCCCTTATTTCTCTCGACACTGCATCTGCAAAGTTGGCTCCCACACGTTGCAGAACCCTTTCTTGAGCGTACAAAGGTGCAGCACCAGTCGCTTTCGATCGCCGTTGCGCCCGATGTGCCACTCGTTACCACGGACTTCTCGTACCTGGAGCGCATCGTGACCGAGCTTTTGCAGAACGCCTGCAAATACACTCCTCGCGGCGAAACGATTACCTTGCTTGCTGGCACGGTTGCCCCAGCGGAGGAGCCAGAACCCTTTAAAGGCACTTCAGCCACCAGCAGAACCTCGCCTAGCGATCGGCTGTCGAGCAAACACACCAGCACGATCGAAATTAGCGTCATTAACTCTGGTGTTGAAATTCCTGCGGCTGAGCGCGATCGCATTTTTGACAAGTTTTACCGCATTCCCCATAACGACCCCTGGAAGCACGGTGGTACAGGTTTAGGCTTAGCGCTGGTCAAAAAATTGGTTGAACGGCTGGAAGGCAAAATCTGGGTTGAGAGCAGTGACGGTCAAACCAGTTTTAGACTGCAACTCCCCAGTGTGTTGCGTTGATACATTGCGTTAGAAATTGCTGTATTCTCATGAAGCCGATCGCCTTGACCTGATGAAAGTTGCTACCTGGAACGTAAACTCAATTCGCACCCGTCTGAGCCATATCGTGAACTGGCTGCAAGAAAATCCAGTAGACGTACTGTGCTTGCAGGAGACGAAAGTGATGGATGAGAGCTTTCCCCAGCAGCCCTTTACTGACCTGGGCTATCACGCTTACATTTCTGGACAGAAAAGCTATAACGGCGTTGCCATGCTTAGCCGTGAGCCGCTCAGCGAAGTCAGTACGGGCTTTACGCCGCTGCTAGGGGAACGCGCGATCGACCTGGACGAGCAAAAGCGAGTGATTACAGGTGTGCTGGACGGCGTTCGTATCCTTAACCTCTATGTCCCTAACGGCTCGTCGATCGGCAGTGAAAAATACGCGTATAAACTACGCTGGCTAGAGGCACTAAGAGACTATTTGCAAGTTCTAGGAGTCAGGAGTCAGGAGTCAGAAGCCGCTTCCACAGCCCACAGACCACACCTCATACCCCACGCTCTTCTGATCTGCGGCGACTTCAACATTGCGCTCGAAGACATCGACATCCACGATCCAACGGGTCGCGAGAAGATGGTCATGGCAACCGATTTAGAGCGACAAGCATTGCAAGCGGTTCTAGCTTTGGGACTGGCAGACGTGTTCCGTAAATTTACACTTGAAGGCGGCAACTTTAGCTGGTGGGATTATCGTGCCGCAGCCTTTCGGCGCAATCTAGGCTGGCGGATTGACCACATCTACCTCACGCCAGCTTTGTACACAAGAGCGATCGCCTGTGCGATCGACCCAGCACCCCGCAAACTTGAACAACCCAGCGACCATGCTCCAGTTTGGGTCGAACTTTAGACAGTTGCAAAAGGAGTGGTTAGTTGTTAGTTATTAGTGGTTAGCGTTTGGCTAAGAAGAAACGAGGCTTGCAGCCGTTTTCACACGAGTAACCCACAAATTGTAGAGTAGGCAACGCCCACAAGCCTTACAGTGAGAGGGTTTGAAAAATGTGGGCAGTGCCCACTCTACCAAAAATCGCTGTAAGTAAGATGCAGGCTTTGTAACTTTATCCAGCTTGACCCTCAGCCATTATTTCTACCGATGGCTATGCGTAGGCTGCTCAATCCAGCAGAGCCACTATCTCTAGAACACTTACGGCTCATTCCCACTAACCACCAAAAACTAACCACCAAAAACGACTCATGTTCTTAGTCACTGGAGCCACTGGAGATCTCGGTCGTCGCATTGTGCGACTGCTGCGCGAACATCAAACGTCTGTCCGATCGTTCGTGCGCCTGAATGCCCGCTATGCTGAATTAGAAAGTCGCGGCTCCGAAATCTTCATTGGTGATTTGCGCCGTGAACGAGATTTACATAAAGCCTGTCAGGGTATTCAATACGTTATCAGCGCTCATGGCTCTGGCGAAACATCGAATGGCGACGCTGAGACGCTCGACTACCAGGCAAATATTGAGCTAATCGACCAGGCAGAAGCAGCCGGAGTGCAGCACTTTGTGTTTATTTCGGTGCTGGGGGTCGATCGGGGTTATGAAGATGCGCCCGTTTTCAAGGCAAAGCGAGAAGTCGAGAAATATCTGCAAGGGAGTGGTTTGACTTACACGATTCTGCGTCCCTCCGGCTTTGCCTCAAACCTGTTACCTCTGGCAGAACAGTTCCGGCAGACGGGTGTTTACGTGTTGATTGGTGATCCTCTCAGCCGCACGTCGATCGTCAGCACCGATGATTTAGCGCGGCTGGCGATCGAGGCAGTTTCTGTGGAAGGCGCACGCAACCAGATCTTCCCAGTCGGTGGACCAGAAATGCTCAAACGAGAAGACATTCCGCAGATCTTCAGCCGCATTTTTAGCCGCGAACCGTTTTTACTTAATCCGCCCCTCTTAGCAGTGGATGGACTACGCAGCGCGATCGGGCTATTCAATCCCAAGCTTCGCTCGAGCCTGGGCACATTGCGAACGCTGCTGGCAAACGAATTTTTCACCACGACTGCTGAAACTGAGCATCTGGAATCGACGTTTAACATCAAGTTAGAAACGCTAGAAACTTTCCTACGTCGCTATCTAGGTGTGTAGGGAAAAGTAAGAAGGAGAATTAGGCGTTGCTGGATCTGGGTATGAAACGCTAACTTTGCCCTCACCCTCTCCCTCTCCCAAAGGGCGAGGGAACAGGAGTTCTGGCTCCCTTCTC
>JACMKO010000022.1 GCA_014380065.1 Leptolyngbya sp. ES-bin-22
CGGTCTCCAGGGTGCTGGCTGTGATGACCATTAATGATTCGATGGACGCGGCTGTCTTTGAGGCGTATGTCTCCAAGTGTCTGGTGCCGCAACTCTGGCAAGGGGCAGTGGTGGTCATGGATCATCTGCCTGCCCACAAGGTCGAAGCCATTGCTCCGCTGATTGAGGCAGTGGGGGCAAAGGTGCTGTATCTGTCTCCTTACTCGCCAGAATTTAATCCGTACGCCTTTGGCGGGGCGAAGCCCTATGAGCATTGGTGGTCACAGTTAAAAGCCTTTCTCAGACAGTTCGCGCCGACGACTGCGAAAAGGGTCGATACGCTCCTTGCTACAGCCATAGCTTTAGCCGACCCTAAGCATTTTCGCAACTGGTTTGCACACTGCTGCTACTGTCCCTCATGAAACTGCAAACCGCTGTAAGTCTCCTGACAAGGGTTTCAGCGCTCACACAAGGCTGATTTTGTATTTTGAGATACAGTTTAAACCGCAAACCCAGGAGACCCGGGCATCCTAGCTCATGAAACCTTCACAACACAAATAACCATGTTGAAGCAAAGTCATGTCGCAATCGGATTAGCTCTGCTGATAGCAGGCTCGACAGTTGGATGCTCATCTTCCAAAGAGGCAGATGCAAAGACTGCTGTTCCGTCTCCGGCTGAAAATCAGGCTGCTATGTCGGCAAGTCCTTCACCAGAAGTGTCGATAGCGCCTAGTTCCGCAGCATCTCCCGCTACAGCTACCAGTCCTTCAGAACAGTCAACAGTGGCTTCGCAAACCGCTTCTTCAGCGACGTATGACCCTAAAGATTTGGAGCGGCTGAAGCAAAATCATGCATGCCCTGCCTGCAACCTCAAAGGAGCAGATCTCTCCGGTGCCAGCTTAGAGAATGCTGACCTGCGTGGTGCTGACCTTAGTGGAGCAACCTTGACACGCACAGTTCTCAATGGAGCGAACTTGAGTAATGCTAACTTAACAGGCGCAAATCTAACAGATGCATTTTTAGGAGGAGCGAACTTGAGTAGTGCCAATCTCAGTGGTGTCAACTTAGCAAAGGCACTTTTCAGCCAGACAATCTTTGACCAAGCCAATCTAACTGATGCAAATCTGAGTGGTGCCAAGTTTGCGGGTGCCTCCTTAAAGCAAGCAGATTTGAGCCGCGCTGACTTAAGTGATGTTCAGATCGTAGGAGCTACAATCCCTACAACATTTGATAAGGCAAACCTAACAAGTGCCAAGTTGGTTGGAGCAAATCTGATGGGAGCTAGTTTTGATGGCACGAACCTGGAGCAAGCCAGCCTGAAAAGCGCCAAGGTTTCTGAGCAACAGTTAAAGACTGCCGTTATGAAAGGAACAATCCTGGCAGATGGAACGACGAGTAAGTAATGGTTTCTAATTTAGGGATAACAGTTGCAGAAAGCAGCTTGTACCAATTTGACTTTTGCTCGTAATGATCACTTGTAGGGCGATCGACTGTTCGCCCTACAAGGATGATCGCCATGTTTGATTCATGCCTACATTCAGTAAGTAGAGTGGGTGGGCAATGCCCACCCACTCTACTCCCCCTGCCTACTTAGCAGGTTTAAGCGCCAGCAACATCTCAACCTGGAAAGTCGTTTTGTCAGACTGGGTAGAAGCCATGCCAACGCCTCGGATTGAGTTCAGCACAGCAGCCGTTTCTGGTGGGATGGTGTTCTTTTGTGCGACGAGCATGGTGCGATTAACTAGAGACATGGTTTGATCCATATCCAGGTAGAAAGAACCGACGTTTTGCTTGGGCAAGCCGCCCATCACGGTCTTGTACGCCTCGCTACTATCCAGCGCCTTGGCGGGTTTGGTTGCCATCACCTTGACCAACGGTTCACCGATCGCCACGAACACAGAATCCTGATCGAGCCAACCGTGTCCAGCTAGTACACCCTGAGGCGATTGCCATTCTGTAATTTTCTTGCCTTGCACGTCGCGATCGACCACCTGCACAAACCCATTGCCCTTCACTAACCCGTCAATTTTGCTCAACGTGGCTTCCGCCGTTTTGCGATCGCTGGTATCAAAGACCATCACGCCACCAAAGCCAAACTGAGCCAAAATGCCCTCGTTTAAGGTGATGAAGCTCAAGGAAAAGTCACCGTCCATCCAACCAAAAATGTCTTTGTCGAGATCCAAATTGGCGGCTTGCACCGATTGGCGCATCTGGGCGATCGTTTGCTCTGTTTGGGGATTAGCTTTTGCTTGCTCCACCGTTTCTGCCCAAAAGCGGCTGATACCTGCCCCGTTAAGCATCGCAAAGGTCTCTGTGGGGAATTGCGCGACAACCGAGCCTGCAACGGGTTTATATTCCACTGTTTTTGCCTGTGGGTCGAGGTTGGCGATGGTTTTCATGCGGATACCCGCGTCATCAATGCCAATGCCTGCGACGATCGATTTCACCTTTTTCAGTTGATCCAGGCTAGCTGCCGGTAAGGAAGCCGCACCCGGTCTGCTAGCCATGAGTTGCTGCACGGTGCCTGCATAGTCCGGTATATAGATACGGGCGATCGCATTGGGCATCTCAACGCCCTTAGACAAAAGCTCACCAAAATCTGCTTTGGATGCCAACGAGGGTTCACCTTTGACAGTATCGATCGCCTGCTCGACAGCTTTTTTCTGAGGCGCAAGGACTAAATAATTTTTCACGACAGCCGTGTAGCTGGAGCTTTTTTCACCCGGATAATCGGTAATTTTGATGCCTTTATAGTCACTTTCGATCGCTTTTGTTTTACTCTCACTCTGGAGCTTTTGGGCGAAATTGAGCGCTTTGGTCTTATCTTTGACGCTTACCACCACCAAAACATTCGGCTCTTTGACTGGCTTTGCTGCATCGGCTGGCAGTAGCGCAATCATAACGTTGCCCACCCAGGGTTTCACGTCGGTGTCGTAGTTGATTTTGTTATCGGTGAATAGCTTTTGTTGAAAATCTGTAAACCCTTTACCCACAATCTGTTGTGCTGCGGGCGTACCAAATTTTTGCAGCTTCGCCCAGTTTTGCGGCTCTGTTGAAATAAAGGCAGTCATGTAGGCATCATCTGGCACGACCTTTGCAAGTGCTTGTGGGCTTAACTCATCGGTGGAAGCCCCGTTGAAGTGGACGTACGCGATCGCCCCCCCAGCCACTGCCGCGATCGCCAGTGCAGGCACGAGTAACTTTTTCCCAACCATGCTTCATTCCTCATATTTTTACAATCAGTCCCCCCGCTTTGATAAATGTCCCTATGCAAGCGGATTCCAGGGATTGCCACCCTACAAAAGATGCCCCGATCACGTCTTCAAGCATCAGTACGTCAGCGGAATGTCCTACCAAGTAACACTCCGGCGATGCAGCCTACTGATCAGGACTGACGCAACCCTTTGGCGGTTTTAACCACGCATTGAACCACCTGATCAACCTCAGTGCTTAAACCTCCGTGGTTTTGGCAAACTACGTCAGTTCTACTGATTAGTAGAAACACCTTGAGGCGATCGATTACGGAGACGGCAGCGAAGGTAAGACGGCAAGCGTAGGAAGACGACGATACCTCTCTGCATTTTCTGCTTGCGCTTGACGTAAGTCATATTGTGTTTGCAAGTTCAGCCAGAACTGAGCGCTATTAGCGAAATAGCGAGCTAACCGTAGAGCCGTATCTGCTGTAATACGGCGCTTTGCCGCCAAAATTTCGCTCATGCGTGTTTGGGCGACACCAATATCCTTGCTGAGACGATAAGGCGTTATCTCCAACGGTTCCAGAAATTCTAGACGCAGAATTTCACCGGGATGGATGTTAGGAAGGCGATCGTTGTTCATAGCAGTGGTTACGATCGCTTGTGAGCGTCTGCATAAAGCCGTAGTGCCGCTGCCATTCTCGTTTCGTAGTCATCACCTTGGGCTTGAAACCAATTCAACGTATCGCGATCGACATGAACAAGAACGTTCAATGGCTCAACGGGTTTCCACCACTGCGATTGGTTAAAAAATTCTTCAGTCAAGGGAGGAATATCAGACGTATCAATCTCATCTTCGGTCATAGAATCAACCTTGTCCCAGTTCGTGTTTGAGGTATTGCTCATAGCGTTTTCGCTCATAGGGTAAAGCTTTGCGGAGTGAAAGAATTCGGATTGTTTCGTCGTCTGGCTCAGTGAAAACTATCACCACAACACGCCCACCAAGCATTTCCAGTCCAACCCACTGCTCCTCTCCATAATTTTGTCGCTCATCGAGAGCAATCCGAAGTGGTAGCCTAAAAACTTGGGGTGCGTCTGCAAAATCAAGTTCATGCTTAGCAATGTTCGCCTGATTCTTTTGCTGATCCCATTCAAACCTCATACGACCAATCTTACTGACAAATCGCGGTTAGAGCGGTTTTTACCTTCATGGAAGTACACCCTACATCCCAAATCCCGTCTAACAAACATGTACTTCGCTCAGATGCAAGTTGCTATATTTTCTCCACAAGACCCCGGTTAGTGGTTTAAACTGCGTGGGCACCCTGGTTTCAAGTGCATCTAGCAACCCTTCATGACAGCCAGCAGTCCTTACGCCACGACTCAATTTGCGTCTCTCGAACAAGCCCTCAAGCATTACTTTGGCTACGACAGCTTTCGTCCGGGACAGCGCCAGATCATTGAATACACTCTGCACGATCGCGACCTGCTCGTCATCATGCCTACGGGTGGCGGCAAATCCCTTTGCTTTCAACTGCCTGCGCTGCTGAAAGAAGGCGTGATGATTGTTGTGTCGCCGCTGATTGCGTTGATGCAAGACCAGGTGCAGGCGCTGCAAAATAACGGGATTCCCGCCACGTTGCTCAATAGCAGCATCAGTCAAGCCGAGTCGCAGTCTCGTCAGGCTGCCATTCTCGATCGCAAAATCAGGCTGGTCTACGTGGCTCCCGAACGGCTGCTCAGCGAATCGTTTTTGGGCTTTTTGGATCAGGTCAAAGCGCGGGTGGGCATTTCGGCGTTTGCGATCGATGAAGCACACTGCGTCTCCGAATGGGGACATGATTTTCGCCCAGAATATCGTCAGTTGCGGCGCTTACGGCAGCGGTATCAGCATGACGATCGCGTCATTCCCATCGTGGCGCTCACGGCAACAGCAACCGAACGGGTACGACACGACATTCTCAGTCAGTTAGAGCTGCAAGACCCACATATTCACGTTGCCAGCTTCAACCGTCCGAATCTGTATTACGACGTGCGACCCAAAGGCAGTCAGAAACAGGCGTATGTCGAACTGTTTCAGCAGGTGCAGCAGACCGAAGGCGCAGGCATCATCTACTGCTTGAGCCGTAAGCGTGTGGACGAGATCACGGCAAGACTTCAACAAGACGGCATTTCAGCACTGCCATACCATGCGGGTTTAAGCGATGCGGTACGACGCGACAACCAGGATATGTTTATCCGCGACGATGCGCGGGTGATGGTGGCTACGGTTGCCTTTGGGATGGGCATCAACAAACCCGACGTGCGCTTTGTCATTCACTACGACCTGCCCCGCAACATCGAAGGCTATTATCAAGAATCGGGCAGAGCCGGACGCGATGGTGAACCCTCCCGCTGTACCCTGTTTTATGGCGCGGGTGACATCAAAACCGTTGAGTTCTTAATTGCGCAAAAGGTCGATCCTTCAACGGGCGATCCGTTAGAAGAAGAACAGCGCATTGCGACTCAGCAGCTACGACGAGTGATCAATTACGCTGAAGCAACGGAATGCCGACGCACCATTCAGCTTGGCTACTTTGGCGAAGACTTTCCGGGCAACTGCGGCACCTGCGACAACTGTTGTCACCCCAAGCCGATCGAAGACTGGACGCTAGAAGCACAAATGTTTCTGTCCTGTGTAGGTCGCTTTGCCCAGAAGGGACAGCGGTTTGGCATTAATCACACGATCGACGTACTGCGCGGCTCCAAAAACGATCGCGTGCTGAAAAATGGTCACGATCAACTCTCCACCTACGGCATTGGCAAAGATCGGAGTGCGGAACAGTGGCGACTGTTGGGACGATCGCTCATCCATCAACGGTTGTTAGATGAAACGTCTGACGGCTATTCGATGCTGCAACTCAATGCCCTGAGTTGGGAAGTGCTGCGCAAACAGCGGAGTGTCATGGTTGCCTTTACCCCGGTAAAAGCAGACGATACTGTTACCCACAGCAATAATGATGCTGCGGAAGTTGAAGCCCTTTACGATCGCCTTCAGAAACTTCGCAAGCGCTTAGCAGACGAACAATCTGTGCCGCCCTACGTGGTGTTTCCAAATTCCAGCTTGCGATCGATGGCAAACGCGCAGCCTCAAACCCTCGCTCAATTCGCCA
>JACMKO010000245.1 GCA_014380065.1 Leptolyngbya sp. ES-bin-22
CGGTTGGCAAGCTCACCATCATTATCTGCTTCCTCGCAGGCTCTTGCGCTGGCTTGGCAGGCATGGTTGAGGTCGCTGCCGTGCAAGGGCAGGCAAACGCCTCCATCATCGCAGGCTATGGCTATGCGGGCATTTTGGTTGCCTTCGTCGCCCGCTACAACCCGCTTGCGGCAGCGCTTGTGGCTATCCTCTTAGGTGGCATCATCGCCAGCGGCGGTGCGCTCCAGCGCGTGTTTAACATGCCGGATGCAACGGTTCTGGTGTTTCAAGGCATTGTCTTCATTGTCGTTCTCTACAGCGAGTCGCTCTACGGGCGCTTGAAGATCTTTAAGGAACCGGAGCTGAAAGGCACTCCACCCGCTGCGGTGTCGGCGGCAACCGTTTAAAAGGCTTCAGGATAAGGGCTGAAGGCTAAAGAACTAATGGAAACTTTTAGTCTTCAGCCTTCATCCTTTCCCATCCCCTCTCATTTTTAGTCAACTCTTGTTGGAGAAACGCAATGGCAACGGAAGCATTAGGCGCATGGGGCGTTGTACTAGGGATTTTTGCTGGCACGCTGCGTGGGAGTGCGCCCTTCTTATTTGTGAGTCTGGGTGAATGCTTGACCGAAAAAAGCGGCAAGATCAACCTGGGGCTGGAAGGTACGTTGCTAACTGGGGCAATGAGCGCCTACGCCGTATCGTACCTGCTGCAAGATAAGGTGGGTGCAGCCGTGTCTCCCTGGATTGGCGTTTTAGTGGCAGGCATCGCTGGTATGGGGTTGGGCTTCATTCACGCATGGCTCTCGCAGCAGCCGAAGGTGAATGACATTGCGGTTGGCATTGCCATGATTATTTTTGGCAGTGGCATTGCGTTCTTTTTGGGGAAACCCTTTATTCAACCGAAAGCGCCACCCTTGCCCACGATCGACCTCGGTAACTGGAGTTCGATTCCTGCCGTCCAGTCGGCGCTGAAGATCAGCCCACTGTTTCTTTTAGGTGTGGCGATCGCGCCCTTGATGTTCTGGTTCTTCAAATCGACTCGCTGGGGCTTGTTCATCCGCGCTGTGGGCGATAGCCCCGATGCAGCACTGGCAATGGGCATGTCTGTTTCCAAAGTAAGAATGCTCTGCATTGTTGCTGGAAGCTTTCTGGCAGGCATTGGCGGCGCTTGCCTCTCGCTTTACTATCCCGGTCTTTGGTCTGAAAGTATTTCTAGCGGTCAGGGCTTGATGGCGGTGGCACTCGTCATCTTTGCGCGTTGGAACCCGATTCAATGTTTGTGGGCATCGCTCTTCTTTGGCGGCGCACAGGCAGTCGGTCCCGCTTTGCAGTCAGTGGGCATCGAACAAGGACGCTACTTATTTAATGCCGCACCGTATGTATTGACCTTGCTAATCATGATCATCACCTGCTCACCCAAAAAGACACTTTCTGGCGCACCGGGTGCGTTAGGCACCATCAGCGGGTGATTGGCGTTAGGAGCTTGCAAAGGGGGATTGCTAGATCTAGCCCGTTGCCCAAAGCAGCGCACCTTGATGTCCATGACGCAAACGTACCCACGTCGATCGCACCTTAATCCAGCGACAGCCCCTCCCTGAGCGCAACCATCTACGTCCTATCTACAGCCATCCATCCAAACCCACCCATTCAAATCTCCAGGAGGCAGCATGACCGAAGTGGCAGACACCCTAACCCACCATTCAACCAATAATGCTCATGCGTTGAGTGGACCAGCAGAGCTTGAAATAGTCAACATGACCAAGCGGTTTGGCACCTTCACCGCTCTGGAAAATGTTTCCATGAAGCTCAAGCCTGGTACGTTTCATGCCCTGCTTGGAGAGAATGGTGCGGGCAAAAGTACGCTAGTCAAGTGCATCATGGGCTTTTACACTCCTACCTCTGGTGAGGTGTTAATTGATGGTAAGGCGCGCACGATCGGCAGTCCTCGTGATGCGCACAGCTACGGCATTGGCATGGTCTACCAGCACTTTACCTCCGTGCCCGCCATGACGGTCGCCGAAAATTTAGTGCTGTCTCGCTTCGACAACACCAATCTGATTAACTGGAAGAAAGAATTTGAAGGTCTGACGGCGTTTATGGAGACCGCACCCTTCAAAGTGCCGCTGGATATGACGATCGCGCAACTTGCCGCAGGACAAAAGCAAAAGCTCGAAATCCTCAAGCAACTTTATCTGCAAAGCAAGATTCTGATTCTGGATGAACCCACCTCCGTCCTCACGCCTGCGGAAGCGGATGAAGTCCTCGGCTTGATTCGAGAGCAAGTCACAGACGGCAAGCTGAGTGTGTTGATGATCAGCCACAAGTTTCGTGAAATTACTGCCTTTGCCGACGAAATCACCGTACTTCGCAAAGGTCAGTTTGCAGGGCGCGGCGTTGTCAAAGACATGACCGTCTCCGAAATGGCGGAGATGATGATGGGCGAAAAGCGGGAACCACAGAAGGTTGAGAAGACCATTCACGGTGAACCAAAGCCCGTCCTTCAGCTCAAAGGCATCTACGCCAACAAAGACAATGGTTTAGAGGCAGTCGGAGGTGTAGATCTGACGGTTCACAGCGGCGAAGTTGTCGGCATTGCGGGCATTTCTGGCAACGGGCAACGCGAACTGGTGGAAGTGCTGGCAGGTCAGCGTCCAGCAACGGCGGGTGAAGTGCTGGTTGATGGGCAAGTCTACAAGATGACTCGCGCCGAAATGTTTAAGAATCGCGTGTTTGTGCTGCCGGAAGAACCTCTCCGCAATGCCTGTGTTGCCCACATGAGCGTAGCTGAGAACCTGGCGTTAAGAACGTTCGATCGCCCCCCTCAAGCGAAAGGCATCCTGATGATCTTCAAAGCCATCCGCGAGATGGCAGTCGGGCTAATTAGCTCGTTCAAAATCAAAACGCCATCGCCCGATACGCCTGTTGGCAATCTCTCTGGCGGCAACGTTCAGCGAACCGTTCTGGCACGCGAACTGTCCGAAGACCACATCAAGCTGCTGATTGCCGCCAACCCTTGCTTTGGTCTGGACTTCGCAATGGTGGACTACATTCACGGACAAATCCTCGAAGCCCGTAATCGAGGGGTGGCTGTGCTGCTAGTGAGTGAAGATTTGGATGAGTTGCTCAAACTCTCCGATCGCATCTGCGTTATCAGCGGCGGCACCTTCGCTTATGAAAGCAAGATTGAAGATGCAGACTTTGCGGCGATCGGTCAAAGCATGGCAGGACACTAAAGGGGAAAGTCTGAAGGATGAAGGCTAAAGGATAAAAAGATGAGCCTTTAGCCTGAGCTGTCGTTTCTTTTTGCTTTTCTAACGCAGCTTGTGAAAATTGCATTCAGTTCGTTTGCTTCTTTTATGAGGCTGTTAACTTGGGATTCTTTAATAATGCTTGATTCAGTTAGAAGCTCTAGCCAATAAGTTGTTTCTTCTAGTTCTTGAAGTCCAACCTCAAGCTTGCTGACAAACTCAGCTTTCGATCGGCTACGGCTTGCCTCTCGGTAATGTGCACCCACAGATGTCCCACTTCTTAACACCTGCTTCCCCATTACTTGGGCTTCTGTTGTTTTTGGCAAAGCTCCATAGAGCTTAACGATTCTAAGAGCAAACTCTTTTGTTCTTTGCTTCAAATCGTCACTCATTCAAGTCTTAGGTATCCCCTGTGGTTTGCTTAATTCTTCCCATACCAATGTTTTTTCTAACCGTTTTTATCCTTTAGCCTTCATCCTTTATCTTTTCATCCCTATGGTTACTATTTCAGCTCAACCGTATGACTACGAACTGCCTAGCTCCAGCAATGTTGCGTTGATTGTGATTGACATGCAGCGGGATTTTATGGAGCTTGGTGGCTTCGGAGACATTTTGGGGAACGATGTCGGATTACTACGGGCGATCGTGCCCACGCTCAAGCAGCTCATCGACGGTTTTCGTGCGTTAGAATTGCCGATCTTTCACACGATCGAGTGTCATCAACCGGATCTTTCCGATTGTCCACCATCCAAAATTAAGCGCGGTAAAGGTGAACTGACGATCGGCAGCGAAGGACCGATGGGACGCATTTTAGTGAAAGGCGAACCTGGCAACGGCATCATTCCCGAACTGGCTCCATTACCGAATGAAACGGTTATCTATAAGCCAGGGAAAGGAGCCTTCTACGCCACTGAACTCGAATCAATGCTGCAAGCAAAAGGCATCACCCATCTATTCATTACAGGCGTAACAACCGAAGTGTGTGTGCAGACTACGATGCGCGAGGCGAACGATCGCGGCTACGAATGCGTCATGGTCGAAGACTGCACCGAAAGCTACTTCCCCGAATTCAAGCAAGCTACCCTCGAAATGGTACGCGCTCAAGGCGGTATCGTCGGTTGGACTGCCACTGCTGCTGAAGTTCTCAAAGGTCTAGAAGTCTGGAAACCTTCAAAGGCATTAGTCTAGAGCGAAGAACAGAAGTTAGGAGTCAGAAGTCAAAACGGGAGCATCGCAAAGGTGAAAAAGTGCTCGGCAGCTAAGGCTTGATTGAGGTAAGCACAGTTCGTAGGTAGGGGCGCACGGCTGTGCGCCCCTACGGAAAACGCCGAGGTTATTAAATTCTTGTTCCTTAACGTCTGATTGCTCTTGGCTCGCTGTCACTGAGCGCTCGATCGCTGTAAGCGACGGTCAACTTGCTTGACGGCAGCTTCAACGGCTCCGGAGCCAAGGGAACCAAGTTGGTCAGTGCACTGGCTGATCGCAACTCTCCTGTGGCTTCTTTAAAACTCTTCAAGGTTGGCTTGCCCTCACTACACGTTGCAATCCGTTACATTTCGCGCAGGGCTTGTTCTCTGAATCTTCTCTTGCAAAGAAAAAGCCCCGACGACAAGCGCCGGAGGCTATTATCAGGGTGCATCTACCACTCCATTGTTCCCAACCTGAGCGGAGAATCCGGATAAACGTAGGTGAATTTTGGGGGATGAGCGGTCAGCTATCAGCCGTCAGTCTCTTAGCCTTCTGCCTCCTGCCCTCTTCCTCCCGACTCCCGACTCCCGATTCCCCACTCCCGACTCCCGACTCAACTCCGTGTAAACCGCAACCTTCATTCCTTCGGAAAAGGTGATAATGGAGCGACTTAAGATCCGCGATCGCCCGTCGCCCTGATTAACCAACTGTATTTACCAACCGTCTTACTCCATTCCTCCTCTGTCTGAATTAAGTATGTCGATGCGAACCGAAACGTTACAGGATCGGCTGGATAGCTACTACGAGCAGATTAAAACCATCATTCTGATTCGTCAGAATCCGATTACAGGACTGCTGCCAGCGAGTACGGCTGTTAATGCTCATGGCGACTACACCGATGCCTGGGTGAGAGACAACGTGTACAGCATTTTGGCTGTGTGGGGTCTTGGGCTTGCGTATCGACGGCTGGATGACGATCGAGGACGCACCTTTGAGCTGGAACATAGCGTCATCAAATTGATGCGTGGGCTGCTGTTTGCCATGATGCGGCAGGTGCATAAGGTCGAAGCGTTTAAGGTGACTCAATCGCCGCTGGATGCGCTGCACGCCAAGTACGACACGCATACAGGCGGTACAGTGGTTGGAGATGACCAGTGGGGGCACTTGCAGCTTGATGCGACCTCGATTTTTCTGCTGATGCTGGCGCAGATGACGGCCTCGGGACTGCACATCGTGTTCACTACGGATGAGGTGAACTTTATTCAAAATTTGGTCTACTACATTGGACGCGCCTACCGCACACCCGATTTTGGGATTTGGGAACGGGGCAACAAGATTAATCACGGCAACCCGGAACTCAACGCCAGTTCAGTCGGTATGGCAAAAGCGGCGCTGGAAGCTATGAGTGGGCTAAACCTCTTTGGCGTGCATGGTGATCAAAATTCGGTCATTCACGTCCTGCCGGATGAGATCGCCCGATCGCGCATCACGCTTGAATCGATGCTGCCGAGAGAATCCAGTTCCAAGGAAGTCGATGCGGCGCTGTTGAGTGTGATCGGCTTTCCGGCATTTGCGGTAGACGATGATGGGCTGCGCGATCGCACCCGCAACGACATCATTACGAAACTTCAGGGCAAGTACGGCTGCAAGCGCTTTTTGCGCGACGGACACCAAACCGTTTTGGAAGACACCAGTCGCTTGCACTACGAACCGTGGGAACTGAAGCAGTTTGAGCATATCGAATGCGAATGGCCCCTGTTCTTTACCTATCTGCTGCTGGATGCGGTGTTTCAGGGCGATCGTGAGCAAATCCAAGAGTACCAGCAACGCCTGCAAGCCGTTTTGGTCGAGCGGGATGGACTGCACCTGCTACCAGAGCTTTATTACGTCCCTGCGGATTGCGTCGAGGCAGAGCAGGCTGACCCACAAAGCCAGAAGCGACTGCCCAACGAAAACGTGCCGCTTGTCTGGGCGCAAAGCCTGTACCTGTTAGGGCAACTCTTGAGTGAGAACCTTCTGGCTGTAGGTGATATTGATCCGTTGGGTCGCCATCTGCATGTGCGCCAGCAGCGCAAACCCCAGGTGCAAGTTGCTCTCTTGGCCGAAGATGAAGCGCTTCAGTCAACGCTGGCAGCGTATGGCATTGCCACCCAAACGCCTACTCAGGTGGAATCCTTTCAGGTGCGCGAAGCACAGGAACTAGCAGCCATCTATACCCAAATTGGGCGCAACGACAAGCTGAGCTTGAGCGGTCGTCCAGCGCGTCGGCTACGGAGTCTGACCACAGCACGGATCTTTCAAATCCGGGGCGATCGTATCGTGTTTCTGCCCTCCATTCTGAACAAACAGCAGTTCTATCTCACGTTTGACCTGCACTTTCTGGTCACACAAATCCGTACCGAACTGGCACACATTCAACGCCATTGGAGCCAACTTGGGCGACCGACCATGACGCTGCTCCTCACTCAGGACATGCTCGAAGCCGATGATCCTGAAACTGGCGATGCAATGCCACTGTTGACTCTGCTGAAGGAATTAAACAGCGGCAACTGTCATGGGGTGCAGGTTAAGCTAGGGCGGCTAAATCAGTTAATGCTCACCTCAGCAGTCGAACGCATTGACTTTTTGCATGATTTCGATTTCACGCAGTCGCCCGTTCAGGATGCCTTGCCTGAATCTCAACACCTTAGCTTCCATCCGGACGAACTGGTGCCGCTCAGTATTACGCAAGAGTTCAAGCTAGAGTGTGAAACGAACACAACGCTTTTACTCTCTAGCCTGAAGCAATCTGCCAATCTGTACGAGCAAGTGGAGCTGTTAAGTACGTTGGTGCGGCTAAAAGACTTGGATTTTGATACTGGCTTTGGGCAACCCACCAAAGTAGTGACTGTGGGTAGTTTACTGGATGAAGTTTATGCCAAGGCAGGCAAACTGAAGCAGTGGGCGATCGTCCGTCGCGCTGCCGGACTCAGCAACAAAGTTGACATGAGTCTTGTTGATGCCGTCATCGACATCCTAGTACGACAAAAGCAAATCGCCGTGGGTCGTGCTTACAGCGAAGCTTCTCTGATTACACGACCCGGTACGCCGCTCGAAATGCTAGAAAAGATCGCTGAATTTTGTCGAGAAGATATTCGCGATCGGATGTTGACCCAAGAGATTCTGGTCTACCTCAGTCTGCTGATCAAAGCCCAACCGTCTCTTTTTGACGGGCTTTTGACTCTGAGAGTGGGCTATCTCATCTTGCTCATCACCAGCGAGCTGGCTTGGGAACTCAGCGTACCTCAAGATGAAGCATATGAACGCCTCATGCAGCTCAGCCCCCACGAAATTCAAACCCGTCTCCAGCATGTCTTGGAAGGCTATCAGGGTTTGGACAACGCGCTGTTTCGTCAGGAGTCGCTGCCTGTTAAACAGCGGCAGATTGCGATTGAATGGATCGTGCGATCGGATCACGGCGATGACGAGACACAGCCAGCCGTCGAAAACTGGTGGCGCAAACGCCAGTTGGATGGCTCTCTCAACCGCGTACCCAAGCACTTTTATTCCAACGTCTGGAATTTGCTCAAGCACTGCAAAGGTTTGGTCATCGGCGACAAGCTTGAACGCCGCAATCGCCTGGATAGTGACCTGCTGCTGGCAGAAACCACTCCAGGCGAGAAAAACTTTGCGCTCCAGGTTGAACATCTGCTCAACAAAATGCAGGCTCCCGAATATCGTCAGGTCAACATTGAGGCGCTGATGGAGCTGAGCGCGATCGCCGATCGCAACCCCAACCTGCTCATTGAAGACTATATCGTTCTAGATGTGCTAGTCGGTCACGCTGTCCGCCTCTCATGGCTAGAGGAACATCCCGACCATCGCGATCGCTACGATGAACACAAGGCGACGGCATGGCGATCGTTCTACGCCAGTTCACCGTACGATTGCGCCAGCTACGTCGCGAAAGCACTACGGTTCTTGACTGAGTTGGCTCAAGCGAGTGAGGTGGGAGTAGGGAGTGGGGAGTAGGGAGTAGGGAGTGGGGAGTAGTTTGAGTGATTCCACAACCAACAGCTAACAGTCACTGCTGTTAGCGATCGCCGCC
>JACMKO010000246.1 GCA_014380065.1 Leptolyngbya sp. ES-bin-22
CCACAGAGGCGAAATTCTTCGGCAATGGCTTTTTCGATGTCGATCTCGCGGTTATTGAAGCCCCTTAGCTCAATCAAAACGGGAATGCAGCTATGGTTGAAGCCACCCTTCTTACCTTTGAGTGCTTCCAGCCCCATCCGTTTGAGAAAGGTAGACTTTCCGGCTCCGGGTCCGCCCAGCACCATGAGGTATTGCGCCTCGTTGGCAACGGTTAGCCCATCCTGTCGGGGACAATCTTTGTCCTGAAAACCACGCCTTGCTGCCTGTCGGTATGCTTTCTCTAACGATTCGATGGACTCAAAGCTTCGCAAGCCGCGATCGTCTAAAAAGCGTACAGCCGCGTAAATCTCTTCGAGCTTCATGGGTTCGCGCATTCCTAAGACTTTAAGAATGCCGTGACGATCGCCGTACTTTTTGACGTAAGTCTGAGCCGCTCGAAAAATCAGGTCTTGCGTCGCTGCATCTGCCGTTCTGCCAAACATGCCCAGGACTTTACCGCTGCCATCCCACACGGTTTTGATGACAACTTTGCCGACTTCAGTTGCAATGGCTGTAGAAAGTGGGTCAAGCGCCATACCGTTCTTAGGGAATGTTTTGTAACGGGTGCCACTAGCCTACTTCATGGTTAGGGCGATCGCCCAGGCAATCCCTAGAAACCGGGTTTCTTTGAGAGACGCGATCGGCTGAGCCGCCAAGTTGCTTCAGAAACCCGGTTTCTTAGAACCGCGCATCAGGCTTGTTTCGTTCAGAATGCGATTGTTCTTGTTTCAAGTGCGATCGCATAGCGTTCCGAAGGAATCGTTCCTGTTTTGAGTGACATCGTTCCTGTTTCAAATGCGTTAGCGAAGCTTTCCGAAGGAATCGTTCCGGTTTCAAACAGCACCGTTCCGATTTCAGATGGCACCGTTCCTATTTCAAACAGCACTGTTCCTGTTTCAGATGACATCATTCCTATTTCAAGTGCGATCGTTCCGGTTTCAAATGCGATCGTTCCAGCTTTAAACAACATTGGTCTTGCTTTAGTCGGCATCATTTCAGTGCAAAACGAGAACATTCCTGTTTCAAACAGCAAGTGCCGAGTTTCAAGGTCAATGCACCGAGTTCCGAGCCTCGTCTTTTGAGATCAAAGGTGCAAGCGTCGAGTGTAAAGCTTGGGGTTCCGAGTGCCAAGCTTGATGTTCCGAGTGCAGCAGTGCGAGTGTCGTGCGATCGCCCCTGTCGCTGCGTGTTCTCATGTGTTCTCTCATGGAGATGGTGTATCTTAACGAGCATGACCGTTGTCGCGGTTGTAACGTTTGGGGGACGATCGCGACAAACCAGTGAAGCATGGATGTAATGAGACGCATTTCCTCAAACTTTTGGCTTGCACTCAGCCTGGTCTTTGCAGCAGGCTACAGTGTGATCTGGCTCAAGGCGGCGTTTGCCAGCAAGTACATCATGCAAGCCGATGCTGGGATGTATATGTTCTGGATGCAGCGCTTTACTGATCCAACGTTGCTGCCAAATGACCTGAATGTGGCGTATCACTCATCGATCTCGCCCATTGGGTATACGGCGCTCTATCAGGGCATCGCACCTTTGGGCATGTCGCCCGTGCTATTGAACAAGCTGTTGCCGATCGCGTTAACGCTGGTGACAACGGTTTACTGTTTTGCCTTTTGTTTGCAGCTTTTGCCCGTGCCAGCGGTGGCGTTTGTCTCCACGCTGCTGTTTAACCAGCATCTCTGGCTGACCGATGACGTAAATTCTGCGACTCCACGCGCGTTTGTCTATCCGTTTTTCTTTGCCTTTCTCTACTATTTGGGGCGAGGCACGCACAAAAACACGGGAGAGGCAACGCTGACAGGTGGGAATGACAGCCCTCACTCTCAATCCCTCTCCCTGGAGAGAGGGAGGCTTAAACGGTCTCCCTTCTCCTTGGGGAGAAGGGCTGGGGATGAGGGGCATCCATACGCTGCAACGGTTACGAACCTGTGGATTGATGATGTCCTGGCGATCGTGGCACTTGGATTGATTGGGTTGTTCTACCCGACGATGATGTTCGTCGCAGTAGGGGTGTTAGCCGTGCGGTTGGTGGGGTGGTCGAAGGGACGTTTGCGGTTATCACAACAGCGACGTGATTACCTTTTGCTGGCGGCTGGGGTGGTGGTGGCTGGACTGGTGCTCATTCCCTTTGGTTTGCTGAGGCAGGCTGAGTTTGACCCGCTGGTGAGTCTGGCGCAGGCGAGAGCCATGCCCGAATTTCGAGCACCGTTTGGACGGATTTCGTTTTTTAACGATCGTGACCCGCTGAACTTCTGGTTTGATGGGATTCACAGCGGGCTGGGGCTATCGCTGAATCCGGTGATTGTAAGCGTTGGGCTGCTGCTGCCTGTGCTGTGGTTTTTTCCACGTCAGTTTCCGTTGGTCAAGCAGTGTCGTCCTGATTTAGTGTTATTGCCGCAGATGTTGGTTGCGTCGATCGCGCTTTTTCTGGCGGCTCATGCACTGCTGTTTCGCTTGTTTCTGCCCAGTCGGTATACCATGCACACCTTGCGGATGGTGGTGGCGATCGCGGGTGGACTGGCGTTGTGTATGCTGATTGATGCGGCGGTTCGTGCCTATCAAACGCGCTGGCGAGGTAGACAGGCGAGATTCATTGGCTGGAGTCTTGCTGTTTTAGTCGCCATGCCGCTAGTGTTTTATCCGCAGATCTTTTGGCAGAAGCATTTTACCAAAGCGGGGCTGGTGACTGGCTCGGTGCCAGCGCTGTATGAGTTCTTTCAGCAGCAGCCTAAGGATAGTTTGATTGCCACGCTGTCTGGAGAAGCGGATAATTTGCCTGTGTTTGCCCAGCGATCGGTGCTGGTATCTGGTAAGTACTCGATTCCGTATCATCCGGCTTACTACAATCAGATGCGTCAACGGGCGATCGACCTGATTCACGCCCAATACAGTCCGAGTGCAGCAGACGTGGGGGCGTTTATTCAACAGTATGGGGTAGACTTCTGGCTGCTGGAGCGAACCGCGTTCACACCAGACTATTTAAATGGTCGTTGGTTGAGGCTGTTTGAGCCAGCAAACTCTGAGGCGCGCGCTCACTTAGCTAGCACCACTCGTCCGGTTGTGGAGCAGGCAATGCAACGATGTTCGGTGTTTGAGACGGGAAGTCTGGTGGTGTTGCAGGCGACGTGTGTTGAGGAAGGAAGGCAGAAGGCAGAAGGCATGAGGTAAAAGGCAAAAGGCAAAAGGTAAAAGGCAAAAGGCAGGTTTGCATTGCCATCGACGGGTTGACTGCCCTCTCGTCATTGACGACGATTGAAACCCCTTCCCCCACTCCCTACTCCCCACTCCCCACTCCCTGCAATGCGATTACAAATGGCGTTTCCTCGATCAATCTCATTTGACCTCCGGCAGTTGGCGAAGCAACCAGTCTTCACGGCGGCTATGGTGTTTGCTGCTTGTTGTCTACTGTTGCTGTCGTATCGCCATTACAGCCTTTACGACTCGTATGATCAAGGCATTTTCAATCAAATCTTTTGGAATAATTTGCACGGTCGATGGTTTGAAAGCTCGCTGTCGTCGGGGCTTTCGGCTGATGTCATCCATCAGGGTGCCATGCCTCTGGTGTCGTATCGGCATCTGGGGCAGCATTTCAACCCAATTTTTCTGCTCTGGCTCCCGCTTTACGCGCTGTTTCCGTTGCCGATGACGCTGAGTGTGATTCAGGTGGTGCTGGTGGCGGCGGCTGGATTGGTGCTGTATGCGTTGGCGCGGCAATCGTTGTCTCCACTGCTGTCGCTGGCGATCGCGGTGAGCTTTTATGGCGCAAATGCGGTTGTGGGTCCCACATTGGGGAATTTTCACGACTACAATCCGCTACCGCTGCTGCTGTTTAGTCTGTTTTTGGCGATCGAAAAGCGCTGGTGGGTTTTGTTTTGGGCGATGGCGCTGCTTGTTTTGACGGTGCGGGAAGATGCGGGCGTGACGCTGCTGAGTGTGGCGGTGTATCTGGTGCTGCGCCGTCGGCAGTGGAAGCTGGGAATCGCGCTGTTTGCGATCGCGACTGCCTATATTCTGCTGTTGACGAGTGTAGTGATGCCATCGTTTTCGCCTGATGTGTCGCAACGGCTGATTGTGGAGCGGTTTGGTCAGTACACCGGAGGAAAGCCAGCAACGCCTATGGAGGCGATCGGGGCGATTTTGTCGCAGCCCGGTCAAATTTTGGCAGAAATCTTTTCGCGCTTTCCCAAGAAGCTGTACTACCTGGTTGACCACTGGTTGCCGCTGGCGTTTGTGCCCGCGATCGCCGCTGATGCATGGCTGTTAGTGGCATTTCCCTTTCTGGAATTGCTGCTGATGCGGGGGGAGACACCGCTATCGATTAATATTCGCTACGCCACGCTGGCAGTCCCTGGCTTGTTCTACGGCGCGATTCTCTGGTGGTCTAAGCATCCGCAAGCCTTTCAACCCAGGATGCGGCGGTTTTGGGGCGTTTGTCTGGCGCTGTCTCTTTTATTCACTGTGACCTCTAATCCCAACCGAACGCTGTCGTTTTTGGTGCCGGATTCGGTTCGCCCCTGGGTGTATGTGCCACCGATGGCGCAGTTTCAGCACGCGTCACAGGCTCGTTCCGTCCTGTCGCAGATTCCACCCCAGGCGAGTGTAGCAGCAACGACCTATTTGCTGCCGCCGTTATCTGGTCGGCGAGCGATCGTCCGGTTTCCCAACGCCGTTCAGTTTCGCGATGAAGCTCAGCAGACTCAGAGCGTGGATTATATTGTGGTTGACCTGTGGCAGATGCAGCAGTATCAACCCGCCTTCAAGCTAGAACGCAATCTGCTGCAAGCGAGCATGATCAAGATCAACCAGTTGCTACAAACGCAAGACTATGGCATTCAGTCGTTTCAAGATCAGGTGCTACTGTTGCAACGACGATCAAGCACTGAACCCGCGATCGCCGCTCAATGGCAGGAGTTTGTAAGACAGAACTTGACTTCTACGCCGTAGAAATTGAGTGTTGGAGAGGAGGGGCAGGAGTCAGAAATCACTCAAAACTCTTAACTCAAAACTCAAAACTCTCAACTCAAAACTCTCTCCCCACTCCCCACTCCCCACTCCCCACCCCCCTACTCCCTACGCGCC
>JACMKO010000247.1 GCA_014380065.1 Leptolyngbya sp. ES-bin-22
ATCGGCGACGGCTCCCTTGTTGTCTGCCAGCGTTGCGCGCACCAAGCCCCGCTGGTAAAGAGCTTCAGCAGAATTGGCTCCGTTTTGCACTACCTGATTCAGCGCTTGAGCCGCAGAGTCAGCCTCACCCAGGATGATCTGAATAGCGCCGTGATGGATGGCAGCAGCAGTGGACGCGGGATAGAGGTGTATGACCTGGGTAAAATCGGCGATCGCGCCTTCTGTATCGGCGTTCATCGCCCTCACGATACCGCGATGCAGATATACCGATGCTAGATGAGGATTCACCCGCACTACATAGTCAAAATCGGTCAGTGCGCCCAGCTTGTTGCCAAGTTTTGCTTGCAGAATGCCGCGCTGGAGGCAGGTTTTTACGGGGTAAAGGCTGCTTTCGACTGCCTGGTTGAGGTCTTCTTCGGTGGCACGGCTTTCGCCCAGTTGGGTGTGCGCTATGCCTAGATATAGATGGTCGTCGGGACTCTTGGGCTGGAGGCGCAGGGCTTCGCCAAAGTCATCCATTGCGGGTTTGCGCTTGCCCAATTCCAGATATGCCAGACCGCGCTGGACATAGGCGGGAATGGCGGCGGCTTTGCTGGTGAGAATTTGGCTGAGGTCAGCGATCGCGGCTTGAGGAATCCCAACTTCAGTGTGTAATTTACCGCGCTGGAACCGGGCAACCTGCAAGCGGGGGTTGAGCGTCAACGCCTGGTCAAAGTCCTTGAGGGCAGCCGCATTTTCTCCCAGTTCAGCGTGTAGAATGCCGCGCTGAAGGTAAGCACCAGCCGAAGCAGGGTTGATTTTAAGTTCCTGGTTGAAGTCTGCAAGAGCATGACTTTGATCGCCCAGCTCTGCCAGCAGAATACCCCGGTTGAGATGTGCTCCAATTGTAGTTGGATTTGCCTGTAGTGCCTGATTGAAGTCGGCGATCGCGCCCTCCTCATTACCAAGCTTGGCAAGCACCAAACCACGATTAAGAGCCGCTGTCGCGGGATTAGGGCTAATTTTGAGCAACGTTTGCAGGTCAGCCGCAGCCGCCTCGGCATGGCCCAATTTGAGCTGAATAGCCCCCCGGTTGATATAGGCATTCACCAAATTAGGATCATTCTGAATCGCATGATTCAAATCGGCTAGCGCGCCTTCAAAGTCTGTCAATTGCGCTTTCAGCAGACCCCGATGCAGGTAAGCGCTGTCAGACCCAGGATCAAGGTTGATTGCCTGGTCGAAGTCAGCGATCGCGCCGTCCATTTCACCCAACGTCGTTCTCAAAAGACCCCGTTGCAGGTAGCCAGCGGCAGAATCAGAATGCATCCGCAAACAGCGATTGAAGTCTTCGAGGGCAGCATGTTGGTTGCCGATTTGGGCACGAAATAGTCCCCGCTCAATATAGGCATCGGCAGCACTCGGCAACATCTGCACGGCGAGGTTAAAGTCTTCGGAGGCTTTCTGGCGATCGTCCAGCTCAAGCTGCATCACACTGCGGTAAAGATGTGCGTGTGCCGTATGGGGATTAAGTTGAAGGGCTTGTGTAAAGTCAGCGATCGCCGCCTCACGATCGCCCAGTTCAGCGTGAATTTTGCCTCGATTCAGAATCGCCTCAACGGAACCAGGGTCTAACTCTAGCGCTCGATTGAAATCTTCAAGCGCTTTTGGTTTGTTGCCCAGTTCTGCGCAAGCAATGCCTCGTTGCAGGTAAGCTGAGGCTGCGTGAGGATTCAGTTTGAGTCCTCGATTAAAGTCATCCAAAGCGCCTTGAGAGTCACCCAGCGTCGATCGCATCAGACCACGCTGCACATAAGCTGCCAGCAAGTTTGGGTTGAGTTTCAGGGCGTGGTTGAAGTCAGCAATCGCGCCTAACTGGTCTTTCTGCTTTGCCCGCACAATGCCAAGCTGGACATACACATGGGCAGCATTGGGATTAATCTGAAGCGCTTGCTTAAAGTCCGCGATCGCCCGTTCCTGCTCGCCCATGTCCGAGTAGGCAATCCCGCGCTGGACGTAAGCCACAATCGCGTTTGGTGCAAGCTGCAATGCCTGGTTAAAGTCCTCTAATGCGCCCGAAACGTCCTTCGTGTGCGATCGCACAATGCCCCGCTGAATATAGGCAGACACCGCATTTGGCGCAAGCTGCAACGCCTGGTTGAAATCCTCCAACGCACCTGCGGGATCATTGAGTTCAGCCCGCACCATACCGCGCTGAACATAAACCGCAGCAGACTTGGGTTGAAGCTGAATCGCCTGATTGAAGTCCGCTACCGCACCCTGCTTATTACCTGCATGAGCCAGAGCCGTGCCGCGTCCCATATATGCCTCAGCAATCTTAGGGTTGATTTGCAGCACCTCGTCAAAGTCGGCGATCGCGCCTTGATGATCCCGCAACGCTATCCGTGCATTTCCCCGATGCAAAAGCGCCCCAGCATACTTGGGGTAAAGCTGGATGGCTTCGGTCAGGTCGGCGATCGCGCCTTTGTGATCGCCCTTCTGAGCCTTCGCTAAGCCTTGATTAAAGAACGCTTCGGCATTCATAGCTGGGGATCGGTAGCAGTACCGCTCAACTATAGCTATAGGCGCTTTACTATAGCTCCGTTATTTCTCGGAGACGTGAAAGGTAACGACTACGTAGCTTTGCTAGGGAGGGGGAGGTAAAAGGCTGAAGGCTGAAGGCTGAAGGCTAAAACTTAAAACTTTGATCCCTCATCCTCTCCCAACTTCGTCCGCAGTGTCTCAACGCGCTTGCGGTTGACTCCAAGATCAGACTCACCCATGCGGGAGGCAGAGCGCACTTGAATGACGTGGGTGGCGCGATCAAGGTAAAACTCAACATCATCGACGAAGCCCACGATCGGGAGCGTAAATTCAGTGCGCATGTAATCATCTGTCGTCGTCAGAAGCGTGACTCTGGGCTGGGCTTCAAGCACTGTTTTTAGGTTGCTAAACGCATCCTCTGGTGCAATGGTGTAGCGGAACGGGGCGATCGCGTGTTCCTGATCTTGGCTCTGACTGCTGACACAGTTGGACGTTGTTGGGCAGGGCGCAAACCGACCGTCTGTAACACCTAAATTTGCTGGACGAACACCTGGAAAAGAGAGTAGAGCAGCGCTTACGGGCGCTGATGTTAAAGGCAAGGCGGCGACTGAAACTGTTGTTGCCAACCAGCACGTTGCCATGAGAAGAGTGACTGCAAAGAAGACTGGCAGCGCTAGGCGAACCCTCCGCCAAGAGGAACGAACGCTCATGGGCTTGCTGTACGTAGACTGATTAACCATAACTGTTAGGGCTTTTAGCGTTGAGTTGTTTGAATGCCGTACCTTACCTTGGCATAAGAAAGCCCATCTGCAAGCAACCATTTACGGTTTCAAAGTTACACGTTTAAAGCCTCTCTTTAACAAAGCTTTACTGACCACTACCCCTTGATGAAGAAGCAACAAGGTTGAATCATTCCCTTTTTGAGTCTTCATAATGGTGCTAGGTCTCTGCCGTTCGCTTGCCATGCAAATTGACTTTACCGTTGCCATCCGCACGTACAACGCCGAAAAGCGTCTGCCAGAGGTTTTAGACCGACTGCTCATACAAACTGGTATGGAAGAGCTGCGTTGGGAAGTGCTGGTCGTCGATAATAACAGCACCGACCGTTCGGTTGATGTTGCGGCTGAATATGCTCAACGGTGGCGATCGGACAGCCAGTTACGATGCGTCTCGGAACCCAAACAAGGGAGCGCCTTTGCCCGCGATCGTGCCATGCAAGAGGCTGCGAGTGAAAGTCTGGTTGGGTTTCTCGATGATGATAACTTTCCCGCCGCGAATTGGGTGTCAGAAGCATATCGCTTTGGGCTGGCACATCCTGAAGCGGGTGCGTATGGCAGCAACATCTTTGCCAAGCTCGATGCACCCCCTCCACCGGAATTTCATCAGATCAAATTTTTGCTGGCAGTGGAAGAACGTGGAGCCGTTCCCTTTCGCTACACCACACGAGGGATGGCACCGAATGGTCCCGGCTGCGTGATTCGCAAGCAAGCCTGGCAAGCAGCAGTGCCTCAGCAGCGCCGACTGAAGGGTAGAGACGAAACCTGGAAAGTGATGACTGCGAATGCAGAAGATATTGAAGTCATGCTCTACATTCAAAGTAGCCGCTGGGAAGTTTGGCACAACCCTGGCATGGAAGTTTGGCATCACCTTCCACCTAACCGGTTTGAGCGTCAATATCTACTGCGGCTCGCTCAAAGTGGTGGCTTAGCAGCTCACTCTTGCCGCTATGCCAAGCTGCAACCCTGGCAACGACCTTTGATGCCATTGTTCACTCCGTTCTATGTGCTGTTGAGCGGCTGGAGAGCGGGGTTGTATTACCTGCAATATAGACACCAGTTTGCGACCGATCTTACGAAGGCATGTCTCTTTCAGTACAAGCTGAATGTATTGCTCAGCTCGTTTCAAACGCCTCCTGTGTCGTCTTCTAACGGCTAAGCTGTACAGTTGGGTGTCAATTGCCTCTTTTCAAGAAACTACTAAACCCAGCGCTCGGTTTCTTCATCTGTTTCCGATCGACCGCGTCTTTCATCACCGCCAGCAGACGTGGCACATTCAGCGCAGCGTTGAAATCACGCTCTACCACCGTCCGCCCCTGCACACCCATTGCACGGCGGAGCGTAGGATTTTCCAGCAGCGATCGCATCGCTGCTGCCAGGGCTGCTTCATCGCCCACAGGCACAACCAGACCCGTTTCGCCATGCCGCACCATATCACCAACGCCGCCAACGCCCGTACTGATGACTGGGCAACCGGATGCCATTGCTTCTAAATAAGCCCAGGGAGAAAGGTCAGCGGTCGTGGGCAGCACAAACAGGTCTGCTTGAGCGTATAGCTGGGCAAGACGATCGTCATTAGGTTCGATATCGGTATAAACATGCACGTTCGGCAGCTTGGTTGCTGGCGGTTCCTTTGTCACCAAATGCAGCTCGGCGCGATCGGCAAACTGTGCGCTAAAGACGCTTAGCAGCAGATCACCACCTTTGCGAACAAAGTCCCCACCGACAAAGAGAATCTTTGGTTTTGTGTCCAGTGCGACAGGCGGACGCTTGACGGGTGTCCAGCGTTCCAGGTCTAACCCTGGGTGAATTGGCTGCACCGTCTCACGGGGAATCCTGCACTCGTTGACCATGATGCCGTCACTCCAGGCAGACCAGGGAACGAACGCCGCTGCTCGTCTGGCACACCAAAGATCAAGCCCTAGCCGAAACTGATGTTGTCGCAGAGATTTGTTGCTGTCTTTGGGGTAAAGCGGATAAGTATCTGGGTTCACAACGGGTGGATCATCGTTATTCCAAATGATGAGCGGCTGTTTGCAAACGAGACTCCGACAGCAGGCAAAAACATACGCCTCAAACAGATGAAACAGTACGGCATCCAATTGATGCATCTGCTTGAGCACGGGGTAGGACTGATACAAAATCACAGCCCGTGTATACAGTGGCTTCGGCAAATACTTGAGCGGATTCGGCTCGTCAGGAGCAATAAAGTGCTTCACAGGTGCCCAGAGCAGATCAACCTCCGGATCGCGTTCCGCATACTTGCGAAAATTGAGGTAGCGGGTCATGTTGCCCATGCCAACGCTGAGCACAACCCCAAAACGGTAGCGTCTTGTGGCATCACTGCTAGAAGCGATCGATCCATCGAAAGGGCGTTGCATCACTGGCGTACCTTAACGTTCATGCTGAGAGCAGCTCAACTAGATCATCGTTCCCTAGACGATCGTCTCATTGAGCAACCGCGGGCATATTGCTGAAGCGAGCTGCTAACTGGCATATGGTGAGGCTTTGGGCATGTTTTCAAGGCAACAGGCGATCGCGTTTGATTGAAGATAGCTGCCTGTGGGAACATCATTGTAGCGAGGCTAGCAATCACGGGCACCAGTGTAACAGAGGCGAAAAGTGTTCATTGATGCTGTGAAGGTGAGAGGCTAACCTTCAAGCCATTTTGTGCTTACACCTTTCTCAAAACTTGCCTTGCATCAGAGGTCATCTTCTTCCTTGTGATGGCAAGCCAGTCAGCGATGATGGCATTGCGACTGTCGGAAAAGCTTCTGGAGTCCATCCTACTTTTTCTTAAAAAAGACTGAGAGGGGGTCAATGGCGTTTACTGAATCTTTTTAGTAGTACTTACAGAATCTTTACATCTTCCTTAAGGATCGTGTTTGCGGCGCTCGGTGGTTAGACACCAGCACTCAAGCTAAAACGGAGCGGCAGTTCTGTATGATGGTGAGAGCAGTCTAGCTGTATCAGTAGATTGCTTGTCTTTGATACTTCTGGAGCTATTGGTATGGTCACTCTCAAGATTGCCGTTTATATTGTGGTTGCCTTCTTTGTTGCCTTGTTTATCTTTGGCTTTTTATCTAATGACCCTGCTCGTAACCCCAAGCAGCGCGATCTAGAGTAGACCGAGCCTAAGTTAAGCGTTGAGGCTGGGGGTAGCGTAGGCTGCCCCTGCTTTGTAAGTGAGGCAACCCTTTGGGGTTGCTTATTCGTTTGAGACTGCCGCAATATGCCCTATCCGGCTTCGCCTCCTGCTCCCCCTGCTCTAATCACGACAGCCTTTAAGGAGATTAATCATTCCCTCCCAGCGCCACTAGCCGCTTCAGCCTTGAACTCACCCGCAGCACACGAGAGTCCGCCCCATCCAGTTGGATCTGGCTCACCGATGTCTGAAATGGAAAGTCTGCCGACAGCGGCGACTTTTGTGCAGCAGGCAGGCGTGTCGCAGGCATCGTTGCTGGGAACATCAACCACAACAGGTTATTTATTAAAGAAAAATCTGCAACTCCGAGTTTCCAATCCTTTGGCGCAAGCTGTTACCTCAAAGCAAAAGCTCAACGACAACGTTGATACAGGGAGCGGGGAGCAAGAGTACAAACCTAGCGGGATGCAGCCGTCAGTCAGTACAGTCGCTCTGCCAAGCCAGCGCTCGATCGCCCCTCAGCCAATCACAAGAGAGTCATTCGGTGTCGCGGCTCAATTGCAGACTGCTGCTGCCTCAGACTCCCCTAGCTCGATCGTTTATTCCTTCTCTGGAACAACACAGCAAGCTCAAACTGCTGCTGAAGCGGCTGTGATGTCAGGGCTAAGTGACGCGATCGTTTTAGACGAATTTGCTCAAGAAACGCTGGCTCAGGAAGAAGCTGGTACGCCTGCCGGATCTGGGCTAGAGATTCGCGCGCAAGCACCCAACCAAACGCCGCTACTGCTGCCACTTCCAACGCTCGACCAACCAGCCGGCAATCCAGTGCCCGCGCCTGTGCCAACGCTCGATCAGTTGCCCGTTCAACCAGGAGTACCCGCTTTGCCGGGTCAGAACGCACCTGCAAAGCCCTCACCGCAGACAGGGACACCGACAGGTGGAGAGTCTGTGATTGAGTTGAATGCCGATCGCCAGGAGTACGACGAGCAGCGCAAGCTTTTTACGGCTGAAGGTAACGTCTTGATGCGGTTTCGGGGTGCGCTACTGGATGCCGATCGTGTGCAGGTGAATTTGGAGAATCGGCTTGCGGTGGCGGAGGGCAATGTGGCGCTCACCCGTGGCAACCAGGTGCTACGCGGACAGCGTCTGGAATATAGCTTTGTCCAGGGTGTTGGCACATTGCTGAATGCCAGAGGCGAAATTTTTCTTCCCCAAGTTGGTACAGATCTGGGAGTCGGTGCGAGGGGTGACAATGAAGGTTTGACAATTGCCCGTCCAGTGAGCGATCGCGTTACGGCAGCCCAACCGACGCAGAGTGTCAGCAGCCCCGGTAGCCTTGGGGTAGGGCTTGGTTTTGGAAGGGATATCAGCCGAGTGCCCGGTGGCGTTCCTCAGGGGGGGCGGATTCGACGGTTGCGCTTTGAGGCAGACCAGATTGACTTTACCCCTGATGGCTGGGTTGCCAAGAATATTCAAATCACCAATGACCCTTTTTCGCCACCAGAATTGGTCTTAAAAGCGGAACAGGCGACACTGACCCGCGTTTCGCCGCTACGCGATGAAGTGCGAACCAAACGCCCTCGCTTAGTGTTTGACCAGCGCTTGACCCTGCCGATTTTCCTTCCAGTGTTCGCGTCCGATCGTCGGGAGCGATCGCCTGCCCTCTTCAGTTTTGGCTACGACGATGAGGATCGGGGGGGCGTGTTTGTAGAACGCACCTTTAGTGTGCTGTCCTCAGGCACCCTACGGTTCACCGTTACGCCCCAATTTTTCTTGCAACGCGCGCTTAGTAATGGCGGCAACCCCTTTAAAGCAGAGAACTTTGGATTCAGATTAGGGTTGAATGCAGCTCCAGGTCCGTTCACCACTATTCGCGGTAAAGCATCGTTTACCACTCTGGATTTGAATGATCTGGAAAACAATGTGCGAGCCAGCGTACGAGCACGACAATTGGTTGGCAGTCACATTTTGGCATTGGAGTATAGCTATCGCGATCGCCTGTTCAACGGGTCATTGGGCTTTCAAACGGTGCAAAGTAGCCTGGGTGCTGTGTTGCTTTCACCCAGAATTTTTCTGGGGTCTTCTGGCATTGAGCTAACGTATCAGGCAGGCTTTCAGTACGTCACGGCTGACACCGATCGTGTTGATCTCTTGAGTCCAAACCGTACCAACAATCGGCTTAGCCTGGGTCGTTTTGTCAGCACCGTGCAGTTAGCACGTGGGTTCACGCTTTGGCAAGGGAAAGCGCTACCGCCAACCCCCGCAGAGGGGCTGCGCTATAGCCCAGTGCCGCTCACGCCGTATGTCAATTTGGGCGTGACGTTACGAGGGGTTGCCAGTGCCTACACAAATGGCGACACGCAGCAAAACCTGATTGCCAGCGTTGGACTTAGTGGGCAGTTTGGACATTTTTCGCGAAACTTTTTCGACTACACTGCGTTC
>JACMKO010000248.1 GCA_014380065.1 Leptolyngbya sp. ES-bin-22
CTGTAGTTCTCGTCGATTTTGTCATCGCTGGAGTCAAGCGCAATGCTTTCCAGTGCCTAAATGCCTCCTAGCCGAAGATGGATGCTCTTGTCGCTGCCCATCATGTCTACCGCTTTGCTGAACCGCTCCATCGTCAGGCGAGCCTCGGCTAATTTAGCGTCGTTCTTCGCCTTCTCCGTTTCCTGCTCCAGTTTCTTCTGGGCAACCTCAACACTTTCTTTAGCAACTCTGAAATTCAGGAAGAGTACGACTCCCCCAGCAATGGTGGCGATCGTCTTTACAAAGTCCAGCGAGGCATCGAATTGACGCTTCGTACCTTCTAGCGGCTTTTTCTGAAGGTCTACCCAGTTCCAGAATGCTGCTACTACAGAGACAAGCAACACAACAGCCAAGACGGTCAAGCCAATGAGCTTCAACTTGTTCTTATCTTTCTTTTCCCCGGTTTCTCTCATATCCGTGCCGCTGTTCCGCATCCTTAGACATTGCCAATGTGACCGCATCGATCTCGAATGTATGCCCTTACATTACGAATGTCACTGCATCGATCTCGAATGGATCGCGATCGATCTCGAATGTACGCCCTTACATTGCCAATGTCACCGCATCGATCTCGAATGGATCGCGATCGATCACTATTGCATCCCCCTACATTGCGAATGTCACTGCATCCATGACGAATCGATCGCCTCACATTCGCATTGCAGAGCGATCGCCTCCAACATCAGCCCAGCGATCATCTTGTTTTTCGAGGGCAGTATCGTAAGTCACCGCTTCAGCGCTAACGTGTGGAATATTGGTGAAAGCAGACCAGAATCCCCAGAAAAACCTTATGACGAACCCAGAAGCGTATCGCGTCGAGAAAGATTCGATGGGCGATCGGCAGTTGCCCGACACCGCGTACTACGGCATTCAGACGCTGCGGGCGATCGAGAACTTTCCCATTAGCGGCTTAAAGCCCTTACCGACCTATGTGGATGCCTGTGTGCTGATTAAAAAGGCAACCGCGATCGCCAATGGCGAACTCAACTGCATTACGCCGGAGATCAGTCAGGCGATCGTGCAGGCAACGGATGAAGTGCTGAACGGGAAACTGCGGGATCAGTTTGTGGTGGATGTGTATCAGGCGGGTGCAGGCACATCGCACCACATGAACGTCAATGAAGTGCTGGCAAATCGAGCGCTAGAAATTCTGGGCGACGTGAAGGGCAACTACAAACGCCTGAATCCCAACGACCATGTGAACTACGGGCAATCTACGAACGATGTGATTCCTACCGCGATTCGGCTTGGTGGGCTGCTGGCGCTGGAGCGATCGCTGTATCCGGCGTTGTCAAGCGCGATCGCAGCGTTAGAAGCCAAAGCCCAGGAGTTCCATGACGTGATTCGATCGGGCAGAACCCATTTACAAGATGCCGTGCCTGTGCGGCTAGGCGACAACTTTCGCGCCTGGGCACAGATTTTAAGCGAACATTTGCTCCGTATTGAAACCGCGTCTAAAGATCTGATGATTCTTGGTTTGGGCGGAAGCGCGGCGGGGACTGGACTCAACACCCATCCCCAGTATCGCTTTCGTGTGGCAGAGATTTTGTCGGATCTGATTGACCAGCCATTGCGACCTGCGCCAAACCTGATGGCAGTGATGCAAAGCATGGCTCCGTTTGTGAATGTCTCCGGCTCCTTGCGGAATCTGGCGCAAGATTGCGTGAAAATCTCCCACGATCTGCGGCTGCTCGATTCGGGACCCAAAACAGGTTTCAAAGAGATCCAACTGCCGCCTGTCCAGCCTGGATCGTCCATCATGCCAGGGAAGTATAATCCCGTGATGGCAGAAATGACTTCAATGGTCTGCTTTCAGGTGATGGGCTACGACAGCGCGATCGCCCTTGCCGCTCAAGCCGGACAACTCGAACTCAACGTGATGATGCCCCTCATTGCCTACGATTTGATTCACAGCATTGAGATTCTCGGCAACACGATCGCCGCCCTTGCAGAGAAAGGCATTAAAGGGATTACCGCCAATCGCGATCGGTGTCTTGCCTATGCAGAGGGCAGTTTGGCATTAGTAACGGCTCTCAACACGCACATCGGCTATCTCAACGCAGCGGCTGTGGCAAAAGAATCGTTAGAGACGGGTAAATCGCTACGCGCCATCGTGTTAGAGCGCCAATTAATGAGTGCCGAAACGTTAGCAACGGTACTGAACTTAGAAGCAATGAGCCAACTGCCAGAGGCATAAGCAAGCAGGGGTTTTGTGTATTGGGATTCACGGTAAATCTCAGCTTTAGCCGCTCTACCCAGCGAGTCACTTCCCCCTGCTAGTATCGCGCCTCCAGAGGCGATCGAAGTGTTGCCGCCTGCAAAGGTGTCCTCTTCGGCAAGAGAGGTTCTCCTACCGTCCAATACGCCTCTAACCGCGATCGAGCAAGCTCCATAGAATTCTAAGCTTGGAGTTCAAACGCTTGAGTGTGATGGGCGTTGTCATTGGTCAAGCTAAAAGCTTCAGGTTGTAGAGAATCCGTCCTAAGCTGACTGCCCATTCATGACGTTACCTCAAGACTGGGGAGCGAATCGCGCAAAACTCAACGTGCAAAATGCTGAACTTTCGAGCGTGGTCAGTACAATGCTAGTGAATAGATTCCAGATCTTGACATGAGACCCTGGGGCGTTAGAGCACAGAAGACCGATTCAGGCTCATTAGCAGCAAGTTTGAATCGATCAGCCTCTAGCCCAAAGTCTCTTAGTCTATGTGTCGAAACGCCCAACGTTGGTGCATAACAGACCGTTAGCCAACAGCGGTCATTGCTGAAGTTGCGAACTTAGACTACCCATTGTGGGTGGTATACAGAGTCAGCAAGGTAAGGCAAACTCATTGAAGAGGGCGTTTAGAACGACTGGGACGGCAACCTCATGATGTTGACTGAAACGATGGTATTGGCTGAAGTACTGGCAACCGAGTGGCGATCGCGGTTAGAGGCAGATAGCCCAACTCACAGTGCCGCGACGCGAGAAAGCATCGTGCGCTGGCTCATGGGTGATAATTTATCGCGCTTTGATGACCTGACACCAACGTCACGACAGGTTGCAGAGCAGGCAATGGACTACCGCTACCGGATTCTCCGTCAGCGCTATCTCGACTTTGGACCAGAGCGCGCCTACAAAAGTCTGATTCAGCGGTTGAGCAGCCTCTTCTTAATTCGCAACAAAATTCGGACGTGGATTGCGCTGTCTCGCGATCGCCAGCGGACTGTGGTGGATGTGCTTCAAGAAGTGATTCAAGAACTGCTGCAAACTGACAACTACATGCAGCAGCAGATTCTCTGGATCTCCAAATGCACTCAGGATGAGCGTCTGCGCAATGCTTTGCTGTTAGCAAGCACTGAAGAATACTGCCTACGTCCTATCCGCAATCAACCGCTCCTCTCTTACCGCTTTGTTAACTACCTGCGCCGATCGCAACGGGGCGGCATGACCCAGGTTCCCGCTCAAGAGTTTATCCGCTTGGTTTCCGAAGAGATTTCGCCCGATGAATCAGAAGGCTCCATTAGCCTGCTGGATTCCCAGGCGGTGGCTCAATATCAGGATGCGCAGTCGGCAGAAGAGCAACAGGAGCTACGCGCCGCCGTTTGCCAACGCTTTGAAGCTTACCTCTTGGATAAGCTCGGTTCTACCGCAGCAGAATGGCTGCGGCTCTATCTCCAGGGTCGTTCACAAGAAGCGATCGCCGAAGCGCTGGATATGCCAGTGCGACAAGTCTACCGCCTTCGTGAAAAAATCAACTACCACGCCGTTCGGGTCTTTGCCTCTAAAAGTCAACAAGAGCTTGTTGTCGCTTGGTTAGGCAATGCGCCAGAGAGAGACGGTTAGCTTACCGGGCAAGAAGGGAACATTTGGTTCAGTATTGAGGCAACAGCAATCAACGGGTCTCTGCTGGTTACTGTTGCAGGTTAAGAAGAACGTGGGCACCCTCTTAACCAGAAAATGCTACAAAGTAGTAAGTAGTGGACATCATTGCATTGAACCTGCTGGTGACGACTTAACTCAGGATCATGGATTTAATAAGGTGCCATTCTTTCTGTAGGGACGTTACATGTAACGTCCCTACAGAAGGGAGACGTTTCAGGTTAATTAATCCACGATCCTCATACCAATTTCGTATGAATCTGCATAGAAGTGTCGGTTGGGTTGAGTCTAACGAAACCCAACAGAGCTGGTGCTGGCGTTGGATTTCACGCTGTTCAACCCAACCGACACTTCATGCTTCTATGCCTCTTCAAAAAGAATTGGTATTAGCAGCTTCGCTTGACTGTGAAATAAGGAATGACTGTGGATGCCAGCTCACCTTTTGCAATAAGCTACACTTGGTACATTGCTTAGTCTGGTCGGCACTTTAGACCAATGCTACTTGTGGGTTGTTCCTAACACTGGCGATCAGCAAAGAGCCTCTCATCCAGCCAATAGTGGCGGTATGGCAAGCTGGTTGGTGTCTCTCGCTTTCGTTTCGTTAGAAAACTGCCTGCCACTGCAACGCAGCCTTCAGATTCAAAACTAGCGCCATCATTTGTAAGATCGGCAACAACAGCATTCGTGCCAAGCACTTGAAAGACTGAGGCGATCGAGAGACCAAGTACACAGGTTCAGTACATTTCTATGGTGTCTTCACCGGGCGACCAAATTGAAGCACAGGCAGCAGACCTAAAGGGCTTTGCGGCTCCGGCAAAGCCCAAAACCGACTGGACTGCTCAGCTCGATACCGAGCAAGTCTTCCGTTTGGTTGATAGTATTCTTCCATTTGAGGCGTGCCTGTACCATCAATTGCTGCCGCTCTCACTGGAAGGTAGCCGCCTCAAGTTGGGTATGGTCAATTTGGACGATGCGGCTGCTTTGGATTATGTGCGCCGCATTCTGGCATATATGAACTGTTCATTGGTGCCGCAAACGCTGGCGACGGATGTGCATCATGCCGCACTGTCTGCCTACTTGAGCTATACGGGCAGTCAAAGACAGCCAAGCCGTCCCAAAACCACTGCACGCGCGATCGCTCAGCAGACTGGACAGCGGCTGACCGCACAAGATGCCGTCAAACATGGTGCAGCCGAGCGTGCTAATACGGCGGCTGTAGAGGCACAGCTCCCAGTCGATCAAGACTCTCACCCGACGCTCCTCGTCGATAGCCCCGAATACCTTAACGTTCAAGCTTTAGACCTTGCCCCGCCTCAAGCGCCACCACCGCCCGCGCCGTCTCCGCTGGTTGTTGCTGATGCCGCGCTGGACGCGCGATCGCCTGCCCCGACCGATGCCGCTAAACTGTCGAACGATTTTAACCGTCTTCGAGAAACGTTTATTCTCAAAGCAGACCACCTACCTGCTACAACCAACCCGCCAGAACGTCCCACACCCGGCGATGCTCTGCCGATTTTGCCAGTCGAGCCAAAGCATCTCTCAGAACCAGTGGCGGTTTTAGCAACATTGCCACCCTCCGAGTTGCTGGTTGAACTGCTGGGGCGGCTGCTAGTCAGTGGTATTGGGCGGCTGTATTTTGAACGACAGCTACAGCATGGTCGCATCCTCTGGAGCCAAAATGGCGTTTTGCAATCGGTCTTAGAAGCGCTGCCGCTGGACGTGATTCAAGGGGTCGTCAATGAACTGAAGCTGCTGACTCACCTACCCTTGATTCCAGTCCACAAGCCCAAACAAGTTGAAATTGAGCGGCTCTATCAGAAACAGCGCCTTCTACTCCGTTTGCGCGTGATGCCCGGAGCAAATGGAGAAGAAGCGACCGTCCAAGTGCTACGAGGCGCTGCGCTAAAGTTTTATCAGCAGCAACAGCTTACTAGCCTGAGCCGCGATGCGCTGGCGATAGCGCAAGAACTCCAGCTCAAAGTCAGCGAGATCCGTACCCGCTTTTATCCCTTACACAGCCCTGAGCAACTGAGCATTCTGCCTGCGCTCGATCAAGTGATCCAAAACGTCGAACAACAGCTAGAGGTATTGAAAGCAATGCGGCGAGCTGAAACACCGGATCAAGGCAAAGAGTGAAGTGAACGAACCATCGTTTTAAGACCTTGCGGTAAGACCTTGAGCCACTAGCGATCGTCGGTTACATAGCCGCACTAACATTGAGGATCAGTGAATCGATTGTGCTTTGGCGGCTCCACCCGATAGCGAACCTGGTTGCGTGCTTAACTTACGACGATAGCTATACTGACCATAAACGTTAACTAGGTAAGGCATCGCATAGGTGGCAATCACAGAAAGCCAGCGTTCGAGATTCATTTCTCTTCGCCAAAGCGCCAGACCGTGGTTGATCACAAATAGCAGAGAGCCTACAAAAATAGCGGTCTTAAAGCCTGTAGACACAAATTCTGGATCGAATAGACTGACAATGTAACCTTTAACCATTCGCATCAATCAATTTACTCCAAACGTGATTACACAAACTCGCCTCGAGCCACCAGAATTACTTTGCCACCGACCGAAACCTGAAGCTTGGTTGCCGCTTTTGTTGCTTTAAGCAGTAACAGTGACGGTCTACCCATCTCATAGCCCTGCTCAACGCGGAGATCAATAGAAGGTGTCCCAAAATAAGAGTATTGCACTAAATAGCCTGCCAAACAGCCATTAGCGCTACCAGTTGCAGGATCTTCTGGAATACCCAATGAATCGGCAAAGACACGCACGCTGAGCTGATTTTCGGCGTGATAGGTTTCTGGACAAAAGACCAGTATTTCCTTTGCCTGTGTATGCTCGATCAACGCAAAATAACGATCTTTGTTGACTTTAATACGCTTCAGCGCGTGATGCGTTTTGAGCGGCACGATGATGAAGGGAACGCCTGTCGAAACAGCTTGAATGGGGAAAGTTTGATCAATATCGGTCAGGTCAAGATTAAGCATAGGCGCGATCGCCTCTGCCGTAAATAGCTCACCAAATACGGGCGATCGTTGCTCCATCCACAGCACATCAGCCAGCCCGTTTTCATAGAAGATACTGACAGGAATTTGTCCGATTTTAAGATTGAGCGCAAGCAGATCAACAGGCTGTTTAATGATTTCCTGCTGCAAAATAAATGCCGTGCCCAACGTCGGATGTCCAGCAAACGGTAGCTCTTTCGTTGGGGTAAAAATCCGTACATCATATCCATTTGATCGTGCCTCAGACGACAAAATAAACGTGGTTTCTGAATAGTTCATCTCCTTCGCAATCTGCTGCATTTCCTCTGAGGCAAGCATTCCGACATTGGTGAAGACTGCCAACTGATTGCCGGCATACTTCGCCTCGGCAAACACATCGACGATATAGAAAGTCAGAGGAGATATAGGCATAGATTAACCCTGTGTCATTGACAAGCATGATGCTGTGGCGTTAATTGCGATCGACGATTGACTAGCAGCTTTTTACTAATACCAATTTGAATTGAAAAGACGACATACCTTGTAGGGGCAAGGCAATGCCATGCCCCTACGCAGCGCTTGGATCTGTAGCCGTCATGCTTTAAATCGGTATAACGCTAACCGCTAAATGTGGCACAGTGCGAAGGGCATCAGAATGCCTTATCCTTCTGACTCCTGACTTCCGACTCCTGACTTCTGACTCCTGACTTCTGACTTCTGACTTCTGAGACTAATTTCGTATGAATCTGCATAGAACTGTCGGCTGGGTTGAGTCTAACGAAACCCAACAGAGCCGATGCTGGCGTTGGGTTTCACGCTGTTCAACCCAACCTGCAATTCATGATTTTATGCCTCTTCAAAAAGATTTGGTATGACTTCAGGTAAACTTTGCCTTTTTTCTGTAATCTTGCCGATTTTTTTGCTGCCGCTAGAAGAAAGGAGTAGACGCTAGCTGGTGAGCAAAATGGTCAGACTCATTGGAACAGGACTCCTTGCGATTGGTGTAGTGGTTGCGTTGATCAACCCGATGTTGGTGCAAATCTGGGTGGTGGCGATCGCTCTGGGGCTATTGTCGCACTGGGTTACTCAGAATTGACATTAAGCAACGGACTATGGAGGATGGACAAAGACCGACAGCTAATAGCTAACAGCTAAACACCCAAAGACTCTTGTAAAATTATAAACGTTGCCGTAATCAGAGGAACCAATGGCAGAGACACTTTTCTTCAATGCCCTGCGTGAAGCGATCGATGAAGAGATGGAGCGCGACCCTACCGTCATGGTGATGGGAGAGGACGTGGGGCACTATGGCGGTTCCTACAAAGTGACGAAGGACTTGTACAAAAAATACGGCGAGCTACGCTTGTTGGATACGCCGATCGCCGAGAACAGTTTTACCGGGATGGCAATAGGAGCCGCAATGACGGGTCTGCGTCCCATTATTGAAGGCATGAACATGGGGTTCTTGCTGCTCGCATTTAACCAGATTGCGAACAATGCTGGAATGCTGCGCTATACCTCTGGAGGCAACTACAAGATTCCGATGGTGATTCGGGGTCCTGGCGGCGTGGGTCGGCAGTTGGGCGCGGAACACTCGCAGCGGCTAGAAACCTATTTTCAAGCAGTACCAGGACTCAAAATTATTGCGTGTTCCACTCCGTACAACGCCAAAGGTTTACTAAAATCCGCCATTCGTGACAATAACCCGGTGCTGTTTTTTGAACACGTTCTGTTGTACAACCTGAAGGAAGATTTGCCGGAAGGTGAGTATCTGCTGCCGTTGGATAAAGCAGAAGTAGTGCGATCGGGCGAAGATGTCACGATCATTACCTATTCTCGGATGCGGCATCATGTCATGCAGGCAGTCAAGACGCTGGAAAAAGACGGCTACGATCCTGAAGTGATTGACCTGCTCTCGCTGAAACCATTGGATTTTGACACGATCGGTGCCTCCATTCGCAAAACTCATCGCGTGATTATTGTGGAAGAAGCCATGCGAACGGGTGGGATTGCGGCTGAAGTGATTGCATCCATTAACGATCGCTTTTTTGATGAGTTAGATGCTCCTGTCTTACGGCTCTCGTCTCAAGATATTCCTACCCCTTACAATGGCGGACTGGAAAATCTGACGATCGTGCAGCCGCAACAGATTGTGGAAGCTGTCCAAAAAATGGTGGCAGTGAAAGTTTAGATCACTAAACCGATCGCGGCAGCTAAACGTGCTGATCGCTAATGGCTATAAGAGGAGATTTGAACCCTGTAAAAAGTCCTCTGACACACGAGCGATCAGAAAAGCCTGTACTCAAAGCAGTGGTTTCAGTTTGAAGCCGCTAGAGATTTTAGGGCTTACACGGGACTAACTTTAAAGGTGCATCTCAGAGTGATATCACGTGTGTCAATCGCTCGATGGTCGTAAAAATCGGCACCTTTGATTAAGACTTCTTGCCGATTGAGTCGCAGCAGCAACGAAGATACGGTTTTAAGCATGTTGCAGCAAGACCCAGATGCCAACGAAAGGAGAAGCAGAATGGCACAAGTAAAACCCGGCGATACGGTTAAAGTTCACTACACCGGCAAACTAGATGATGGCACCGTGTTCGATTCATCGGCTGACCGCGAACCACTAGAGTTTACGCTCGGTTCAGGAAGTATTATTCCTGGCTTTGAGCAAGCGGTTTTAGGGATGAATCTGGGTGAGTCAAAGACAGAAGTCATTCCCACAGATGATGCCTATGGCCCACATCTGGACGAGATGGTCGTTGTGGTCGATCGTCAGCAAATGCCCCCCGAAATTGAGCCTCAGATTGGTCAGCAGTTTCAGCTTCAGCAGGAGGATGGACAAGTCTTACCGGTAGTCATTACTGATGTTTCTACTGCTTCTGTGACGTTAGATGCAAATCATCCGCTTGCAGGCGAAGCGTTGACGTTTGACATTAAGCTGGTTGAAATCGCTTAGAGAAAAGTCGGTGCTTCTGTAGGGAGGTTATATGTACCTCTCTACAGACTGAAGGGAGCGCATTTAGGACTGCGGCTGTCCTTGCTGGCGGCGATCGCACAAGTCAACAAACTTTTTCACCGCTTGAAGATAGTCGCTCTCACCCACTTCAGCCACGTTATTGTGGGCTGCTCCAGCGACCCAGAACAATTGTTTAGGTTGCGGCGAAGCCGCATAGAGGTCTGCACTCATGCTGGCTGGAATCTTGGTGTCACCCGTACCGTGAATATATAGAACGGGTAGCCTGAGCGATCGTACTTTAGAGATCGAGTCGAACCGCTGAGTCAGCAGCAAATCAATTGGGAAAAAC
>JACMKO010000249.1 GCA_014380065.1 Leptolyngbya sp. ES-bin-22
AGAACCCCTGGCTGGGGGCAACGCTTCCACACCCTCTCTGATCCCAATGTCCTAATCTTTATGGCGACAGCTATGAATAGGCGAACACCGTTCTGCTTTCCATGACTAGAGTTTTGCTGTCATGCTTTTTGCTTCGATGGATGGAACCTTAGGAGCGATCCCGAAGAAACTTATAAGGATAGTCACGGAACGTGCCGTTTCGGGAAGCACTGCTTTACCGTGTAAGGTGGGGCAAATCTACGGAACAGTATTTTGCCTTCTAAAGGCTGGCTCTTGACGAGATTCTGTTTGTAGTAGATGGGTTCTCTCCAGCGATCGACATTGTTTAGGCGGCTCTGAATTGTGAATATCCCAAGCTCCATTACTACAATGCTGGCTGGCATTTTACTAACCCTGATCAGCATCTGGGTCGGTCAAAACCACGGTTTGATGCCAGTCCAAGCATCCGAAGCAGCCCCTCTGATTGATGGGCTGTTTAACACGATGATGACGATCGGTACAGGTTTATTCCTGCTGGTCATGGGCGTGATTCTCATCGCGGTGTTCAAGTTTCGCCGTCAGCCAGGTGACGAGACGGACGGTTCGCCTGTGCATGGCAATATTCCTTTAGAGATTCTTTGGACTTCTATCCCTGCGGTCATCGTTTTGGGCTTGGCAATCTATAGCTTTGAAGTCTATACCCAGATTGGCGGCTTGAACCCAATGGAGCATTCCGTCGCGCATGGGCAGCCAACGCATCAAATGGCTACCATGTCCGGCGCGGCGATCGCGGCACCCCTTCCGTCCAGCGAAGCCGGAATGCAACAATTGGTAGCGGATGCAGCGCCAGATGGGACTCAAGCTGAGGGTGCAATCCCTGGTGGGGTGATTCAAAAAGAAAACGGTCCCGAAACCTCGATTACTTCTGGTGTCGGTTCCATGCCGGGGGCAAAAGACCCATCGAAAGAATTTGTGATTCAAGCGAATGGGTTGCAGTATGCCTGGATTTTTACTTATCCCGCTAGCGGTGTTGTTGCAGGCGAACTGCATGTCCCCGTTGGGCGCGAAGTGCTGCTGAATATCTCTGCAAGCGATGTAATACATGCATTCTGGGTACCAGAATTCCGGTTGAAACAGGATGCAGTGCCCGGTCAACCTACCGAACTGCGCTTCACGCCCAATCGCATTGGGGAATACCCAGTGATCTGTGCTGAACTCTGTGGCCCATATCATGGTGCGATGAGAACGAAAGTGATTGCTGAATCGCCTGCTGACTTTGCTGCGTGGGTAGAGGAACAGAAGGTCGCCAGTGCTGATGGTTTAGAGCAGGCGCTTGCCGTTAACCCAGCCGCCAAAGCACCAGATGAGTTTCTGGCTCCCTACGTCGATCGCCTGGGCATTCCGCCTGAAATGCTCCGCCAGCTTCATTCTGATGCTGGAAAGGCATCGCATCATGTTTCTGCAAGCTAGTTTTCGCCCGCTAACGTGTCGCCCGATGCGCTAGCCCGTGACCTGTAAAAGCGACGAGCCGATCGCAATGGATTTACTCTTATGACGCAAGCCCAGCTACAAGAGACCGCCAACCTTCCTGCGCACGGCTCTGAGCCAAGCGGTAATCACTGGCGGACTTACTTTAGCTTCAGTACAGACCACAAAGTCATTGGGATTCAATACCTGGTGACCACGTTCATTTTTTACCTGATTGGCGGCGCACTGGCGACGGCTGTTCGCACAGAATTAGCTACCCCTGAAGTGGATTTCGTGAGCCGAGAAGTCTACAACAGCTTGTTTACAGTACATGCCACAGTCATGATCTTTCTATGGATTGTGCCTGCGACGACAGGGGGCTTTGGTAACTATCTAGTGCCTCTGTTGATTGGAGCAAGAGATATGGCCTTTCCTAGGCTTAATGCTCTTGCTTTTTGGATGATTCCTCCAGCAGGTATTCTGCTGCTGAGCAGCTTCTTTGTGGGTGCTCCTGGCGCTGGTTGGACATCTTACCCGCCGCTGAGTTTAGTAACGGATCAGGCAGGGGAGGCGATCTGGATTCTCAGTGTCTTGCTGTTAGGCACGTCATCGATTCTGGCAGCTATCAACTTCATTGTGACTATCTTCAAGATGCGCATCGCGGGGATGGGCTTTAACCAGATGCCGCTGTTTTGTTGGGCAATGCTGGCAACTTCGATACTGGCGCTGCTAGCAACGCCAGTGCTGGCTGGAGCGTTGATTCTGCTGGCGTTTGATTTGTTAGTGGGTACAGCGTTTTTCAATCCAGCCGGTGGTGGCAATCCGATCGTCTACCAGCATATGTTCTGGTTTTACTCCCACCCAGCGGTTTATATCATGATTCTGCCTGTCTTTGGCATGATCTCTGAAATTCTGCCGGTTCATGCACGGAAGCCGATCTTTGGGTACAAGGCGATCGCCTATTCCAGTCTTGCTATTTGCTTCTTGGGCTTGATTGTTTGGGCACACCACATGTTCACCAGTGGCACTCCTCCCTGGCTCCGGATGTTCTTCATGATCACCACGATGGTGATTGCTGTACCCACGGGGATCAAAGTGTTTAGCTGGCTGGCGACCATCTGGGGCGGTAAGATCCGGCTGAACAGCGCTATGTTATTTGCGCTAGGATTCCTGTCGATGTTCGTGATTGGCGGTATCAGCGGCGTGATGGTCGCAGCCGTACCGTTTGACATTCACGTTCACGACACGTACTTTATCGTGGCGCATATCCACTATGTGCTCTTTGGTGGCAGCGTCTTTGGTCTTTACGCTGGGTTCTACCACTGGTTCCCCAAAATGACTGGGCGGATGCTAGACGAAACCTGGGGAAAGGTGCATTTTTGGCTGAACCTGGTCGGGTTTAATCTGGCGTTCTTGCCGATGCACAAGCTTGGCTTGGAGGGCATGAATCGTCGGATCGCTGAGTACGAGCCTAGATTCGCGTTTCTCAACTTGATCTGCTCGATCGGTGCTTACATTCTCGCAGTCTCAACGATCCCGTTCATCGTCAACGTGATTTGGAGCTGGATGTACGGTCCTAAAGCGGGAGACAATCCGTGGAAGGGGCTGACGCTGGAGTGGATGACCAGTTCACCGCCGCCTGTCGAAAACTTTGACGCTGATCCCGTGTTGGCAACGGGTCCCTACGACTATGGGTTTGGCGATCGCGCGACTCCAGTTAACGTGCCGTTTTCTGACTCCAGAGATCCAGCGCTTGCTGCGGGTCCCAATTCGGCGCTCCGAGCTGATCCCGATCCGGCTGTAGCGGTATCTCCAGACGATCGAGCCTAGTCATGGATCATTAACCTCCAGACTGTGAAGAGAATCAAGGGCTAACGGCTAGAAACTAGAAACCAACAACTTTTATCATGACAGGCTCCACCCTCGATTCCACTAAGACTGTCCTTAATCATCACCACGCCGAAGTTGTGCCTCATCACACTGAGCACCACGACTATCGACTCTTCGGCATCACGATCTTTCTAATTGCGGAAGCAATGATCTTTCTGGGTCTATTCACAGCATATTTGACGTTTCGTTCTGTTGCCCCCAGTTGGCCCCCTGAAGGTACGCCCAAGCTAGAGTTGCTTCTACCCGGAATTAACACGATCATTCTAATTTCTAGTAGTTTCGTCATTCACAATGCGGACACAGCCATCAAGAAGAACGATGTAAAGGGTTTGCAGAAGTGGTTTGCCATCACGGCTGCGATGGGAGCAATCTTCTTAGTAGGTCAGCTTTACGAGTATTTCCATCTAGAGTTTGGCTTGAAGACAAACCTATTTGCCAGCACGTTTTATGTCCTGACCGGGTTTCACGGACTGCACGTCGCGTTTGGTCTGGTTTTGATGCTGGCAGTACTGTGGCGATCGTTCAAGCAAGGGCATTACAGCAGCGAGAAGCACTTTGGCGTTGAAGCTGCCGAAATTTACTGGCACTTTGTGGATGTTGTGTGGATTTTCCTCTTTCTGTTGCTCTACATTCTGTGAGCGATCGAGGTCAAGTGGTCTATCAGATCGAACAATTTCTTTGAACAAAAAGGGGACGCTTAAGCGTCCCCTTTTTGTTCAAAAGCTTTAAAAATCAAACTGCATAAGCTTACTTGATTGCGACTTTAGCGCCAGCTTCTTCCAGTTGCTTTTTAGCGTCTTCAGCGTCACTTTTGGCAACACCTTCTTTAACCGCTTTGGGCGCTGCTTCCACAAGGTCTTTTGCTTCCTTTAGACCTAAGCCGGTCAGCGTCCGCACGACCTTCAGAATTGAGATCTTCTTGTCAGCCGGAAACTCTTCCAAAACGACATCAAACTCAGTCTGTTCTTCAACTTCTTCAACCGGAGCCGCTGGACCAGCAGCAGCCATCATCATGCCACCTACAGGAGCCGCTGCGCTCACACCAAACGCTTCCTCAATTTGCTTTACTAGCTCTGACGCTTCTAATAACGACAGCGTTTTCAGCTTTTCCAAAATTTCATCGGTTGTTACGGACATTTTTAGTCTCCTAAGTTGTGGTTGTTGGTTGTAAAGCCCTTTGGGCGTACAAGAAAAGCGTTTAGTTTTTAGTAAAAATTAGCTAAAAACTAATCACTAAAAACTGATCTAGGCTGCTTCTTTGTCTTTGTCGGCAACCGCTTGAATTGCACGAGCCAAAGAGGATGGCACCTGGTTGATACCAATCGCCAGTTTTGCAGCCACACCATTGATTGCTCCAGCAACCTGTGCAATGAGCTGCTCTTTGGATGGGAGGTCAGCGATCGCTTTGACATCGGCTTCCGTCAGCGCACGTCCTTCCATCACGCCACCGCGAAGCTCTGTCTTCTTAGTTGCCTTTTGAAAATCCTGGTACGCTTTCAGCGCTCCGCCAACATCATCTTTAATCAGCAAAAACGCTGACGATTCTGATAGCAAACTCGTCATTGGCTCCCAAGTTGCATTGCCTTCAACGGCAATCCGCATCAGAGTATTTTTGGTGACTTTACAGGTTGCACCCGTTGGCAGAAGCCGTTTCCGTAGATCGGTAATTTCTGCAACCGTTAGCCCTCGGTAGTCAATGACAACTGCCAGTTGGGACTTACTCAAAGTTTCTTTGAGTTCGGCGACGATCGCCTTTTTGTCTTCTAATGTTCTACCCATGTCTCTCACCTCCTTTTGCTGGGTGGTTGTGTCGCGCTATCTCCAGTCTTCATGCTCCTTAGCCTTAACCAGACAAAGAGAGATCAAAAAACCCCGGACAGAAGACCGGGGTTACGCTGTAAATCTTTCATGCCGTACCACCAAGGGCATTGACATTAAAAAATACAAAACGAAAACCTCGGCAGGAAATTAAGCTCTGGGCACCTGCTGTCTCTGGCTTTGCTATTAAGTTTGAATGACTGGGTTTGCGTTGTTAATAACTCTAACTGCTGCAACAGATGTGGAGCGATGTCAAGTTCTTAGTTCACCATATTAACAGCTAATGACGCAAACGTTACGCCGCTTCGCCGAATTTCAAGTCTCGTAAGCTGCTGATATCGACTTCAATGGACGGTCCCATTGTCGCTGCGACATAAACGGTGCGCCAGTAACGACCTTTTGCACCAGATGGGCGGTTGCGATCGATCGTCTCTTGGAGGGCTTTGAGGTTGATGAGCAAATCCTCAGCCGAAAACGTCGCCTTGCCGAACATGACGTGTACAATGCCCGTCTTGTCTGCCCGAAACTCTAGCTTGCCGGCTTTGAATTCGGCGATCGCTTGGGGGAGATCAAACGTGACTGTGCCGCCTTTTGGCGATGGCATCAAACCACGAGGACCCAGCAACTTACCTAGCTTTGCCACTTGCGGCATCATATCGGGTGTCGCAATGAGCAGGTCAAAGTCAATGGTGCCTTTCTGAATTTCGGCGATCAACTCTTCCGAGCCAGCCAAGTCTGCACCTGCGTTCGTCGCCTCACTCACCTTCTCACCACGAGCGATCACGGCGACTCGGATCGACTGACCCGTGCCTTTTGGCAACGCTACGGTTGTTCGTAACTGTTGATCTGTGTACTTCGGATCAATTCCCAGACGAATATGCGCCTCTGCCGATTCAGCAAATTTAGCCGTTGCTGTCTCTTTAAGCAAACTCAGCGCTTCTAGAGGAGTGTAAGCACGCTCCTCAATCTTCTTTTGTAGCTCTTGTAGTCTTCGAGATACTTTTGCCATCAGGTTCTCCTGGGGTATTAACGAAGCTTTGCTTCTCCCCCGCTATTGGTTTACAGGTCGAAACTTTTAGATTTTTGACGAAGCGTTCAAAATTAGATCCTGGTTTGACGCTCTATCCTGCGATGCTCTAGCCTTACTCTTTGACCGTCACACCCATGTTGCGGGCAGTGCCCTCAACGATTCGCATCGCTGCTTCGATATCGTTTGCATTAAGGTCAGGCAATTTAGCCTGGGCGATTTCCTGGAGCTGAGAGCGGGTAATCGAACCGACTTTTTTACGGTTGGCTTCGCCTGAGCCGCGCTCAATGCCCGCTGCTTTCGCAATCAACTTTGATGCAGGGGGGGTTTTGAGAATGAACGTGAAACTACGGTCTTCATAAACCGAAATTTCGACCGGAACGACCATGCCTGCTTGGTCAGCAGTGCGAGCGTTATATTCTTTGCAGAACATCATAATATTGACCCCATGCTGACCAAGCGCGGGACCAATAGGAGGTGCTGGATTTGCTTTTCCAGCGGTAATTGCCAACTTAATGACTGCAGCTACTTTCTTTGCCATTGACTCTACTAGCTCTCTTTCTGAATCTGATTAAACTCCAACTCCACTGGCGTGTCGCGACCAAAGATTGAAAGCAGTGCCTTTAGCTTGCTGCGCTCAGGACTGACCTCAATCACTTCGCCTTCAAAGTCCTTGAAGGGACCAGAAAGCACCAGAATCTTGTCTCCAGGAGCCATATCGATTTTGACAATAGGCTCTTGCTCTTCAGCCTGTTTGAAGATGCGCTCAACTTCAGCTTTACCCAGGGGCAGCGGTTTTACGTGCCCTCGCCCACGTCCATACCGTCGCTTCTGCTCAGCTCCGACAAAGTTGATCACGTTGGGCGTGTTTTTGACAACCTGCCAGGTGTCATCGTCCATGAGCATATTAACCAACACGTAGCCAGGAAACACTTTCTCTTCTGTGTTTAGACGACTACCGTCTTTGCGAAGCTTGATAGCTGGAGTTTGAGGAATCTCAATTTGGAAGATACGGTTGGCGACATCCAGCGTTTCGATACGCTGCTCTAAGTTTGCCTTGACGCGCTTTTCGCAGCCAGAAGCCACCTGAACAGCGTACCAACGACCACTTTGAGACGATATTTCTCCCGAAGCGTTTTCTGCGTCAGTTTGCGCCAAATCTTGTTGAAACTCGTCTGCTGCAAAAGTCATCCAAACACCTGCTTGGCTCCCCAAGCGAAGAAATTATCAATGAGATAGATCAGAGTTGCAGAAAGAACCACCATCAAGATGACCGCAATGGACTCGCTAATCAATTGCTGGCGGCTGGGCCAGACAACCTTGTCGAGTTCGTCCTTCGTTTCCTGCAAAAACGCTGAACCTGCAAATCCAGGCTTTGCGTCTTGCACTTCGATCTCTTCTTTCTTTGCCACGGCTTGATCTCCCTTTCAATGCAGCTTTGACCGCGCTACCTTCCACGCCTACATCTGGCTGAAAATGTCGATCGCACTTTTAATGTATCCCACTTTCATGGTCAATTAGCGTTAATGAAGCGATCGTGTTCCGAACACTCGTTAGAAACCCAAACGAAGGGATTCAAGAACGATTGTAGAAGGGGTGTCAAGATTGAATGAGCGCGCCCTGGAGGACTTGAACCCCCGACATCAGGTTTTGGAGACCTGCGTTCTACCAACTGAACTAAGAGCGCTTGTGCCCAATTGCTTCATGACACCCTCAGTCTATCAGCTCAAGCGTTGGTTCTGGGCTGGTAGTGGGGTTAAACAGCTCAGAACCAAGCATTAAGGGATAACGGTTTACTGAAGGGGACGATCGAACCGCTGCTTGAGGCGAGTGGCTTTACCAATACGATCGCGTAGATAGTAAAGCTTGGCACGGCGTACCTTCGCTCGACGCAGCACTTTTATACTTTCAATGCGAGGCGAGTGAATCAAGAAGACCCGCTCTACACCAACGCCCTGAAACGTTTTGCGAACCGTGATGTTTTGGTTGAGACCAGCGCCGCGACGAGCGATGATGACACCCTCGTAAGGCTGCGTCCGCTCTTTACCACCTTCCTGAATAATGACACCAACTTTAACGGTGTCACCAATGTATAAGGTGGGTAACGTGGACTTCATTTGCTCCGCTTCGATCGAGCGGATAATTTCTTGGGCGTGCATGGTGTTTCGAGAACTCACAGTGCGAAAACTCACAGTCTATGATTATAGACCATAGAGATTCTTTAAGTCTAGAGATAGCAACAAAGAATTTGTCGTGATGCTGAGCTGGGTTCAAACAAAAACTCTCAGGGTTCGTAATCTCCAGTGACGTTCTGTTGAAGAGCGCGAGGCTTGCTAAATCGCTTTGAATCTTGTGGACTTTGCTTGAATCTTCGCTTGAATGCCCCCGTGGAGGATTGAATTCTTAGCCGCATTTGTTGGAGAGTAGCTAGGTCAGACGAAATTGCCTAGATTGCCTAGGATTTAATTGCTGGCTAGTCTGCTCGATTTCTTAACGTTGAGAGGATGTTGCTTTGATTACAGTTGACGCTGTTGCGCCCTATTTATTGACTGCTGTATGGCGATCAGTCGTGCCATCTCACCTAGCGTTGCATATTCCAGATGGGTTTCTTAGTTTACCCGTCAGTCTGGTGACATGGTTGGTAGCGATTGTGCTGATTGCCGTGTCGCTGAAGCGGGTGGAATCTGAATATAAGGATCGAACTGTACCTCTGATGGGCGTGTGTGCTGCGTTTATTTTTGCGGCACAGATGATCAATTTCCCGATTCCTGGTGGAACGTCGGGGCATTTGTTAGGCGGTACGCTGGCAGGTGCTTTGTTAGGACCGTGGGCGGGATCGCTTGTTATGACCGTGGTGTTTATAGTGCAGGGAAGCTTATTTCAGGATGGTGGTTTGACTGTTCTTGGCGCAAATGTATTCAACATGGGTTTGATTGGCACTTTTGCTGGTTATTACCTGTATCGATCGATTCGCTTCGCGCTGGGACGTAACTCTTTAAGCAAAACGCTGATTGCGGTTGCGATTGCTTCCTGGGTCAGTGTGGTAGTTGCTTCAATCGCCACTGCGATTCAACTGGCATTGTCTGGTACGGTACCGCTGGCGGTGGCATTAACGGCGATGGTCTTTTGGCATGTCTTGATTGGGATTGGTGAGGCAATTATTTCGGTGACAACGATCAGCTTCATTTGGCGATCGCGCCCTGATCTGCTCTACGAGCCACCCCGTAAAGCGCGATCGTTAGCTTCAGAACCTCTCGTACCTCGCTAAATACCTCTGTTCAGCATCCACTTCTAAGAGATTTATCGCTATGAGTAGTCATCTCCATCAACAGCGTAATCGCGCTTTTGTCGTTACTGGTCTGGGCATTGCGCTCCTGATTGCAATTTTTCTATCGCCGTTCGCCAGTAAAGATCCAGACGGCTTAGATCGTGTCTCAGGGGATCTTAAATTTGGTGAAAAAGAACTCCAGGACAAGCCTGCTCATAAGCTGCCGTTTTATGCCATTTTTGATGAGTATGCGTTGAGAGGTGTCTCTGAGCAGATTGCAACACCGCTGGCAGGTCTGGCAGGAACGCTGGTGACGTTTGGGCTTGCCTGGGGAGCGGGTAAGCTGCTGGTACGTAAACCTGGGGTACCGCCTAAAGATGGCGTTTCGGATGAGTAATTTTAATATTGGTGCGATTTCACCTGAAGGACGGCATGGATGCTATTACACATTGGTGCCTTTCATCTTGATGTTGACAGTCAGCAGACATCGCCCTGGCACTGCTTAGTGCCCAAGACTCGCGTTTTGTGTACGCTTTTGCTGTTGTTTGCGATCGCCCTCACACCCAACGGGCGCTGGTGGACGTGGGCAATCTATGCTGTAGGGGTTGGTGCGATCGTCTTATCTAGCCGTGCCACGCTGTCTGTTTTATTCAAGCGAGTTGCAGTCGAATCTGTTTTTATTGGCGTTGTCTTGCTAGGCACCTTGTTTCGTGGCGGTGGTGCTGTGCTGTGGCAATGGGGTTGGCTACAGGTCACGACAGAGGGCTTGTGGGTTTTAGGTAGTGTGACGATCAAAGCGCTACTGTCGCTACTGTTAGCCAATGTCTTGGTGCTGACGACCTCGGTTCCAGAGTTGCTTCATGCGCTGACGGTTTTGCGAATGCCGCCCCTACTTGTCGCAATTTTGGCTTCGATGTATCGTTATATTGCCGTTCTGGTGGGTGAGTTTCAGTCGATGCAACGAGCGGCGCTTTCCCGTAACCTGATGGGGAGTCAACGGTGGCAAAGGCTAGTGATTGGCAATATGTTTGGGTCACTCTTCATCCGCACGCTTGAGCGCGGTGAACGAGTGCATCAAGCGATGCTGTCACGGGGATATGAAGGCTTACCGCCTACCACAACGTCGCCTGCGGGCAATCAGCGTGATGTTGTGGCGTTAACGCTGACCGCAGTCTTGACATTACTTGGACAAGGCATTTATCTGGTTTCAGTTGTTTAGTTTGCGGCATTCATGCACCATAATCCCATTGATATCCGTAATTTGAACTACATGTACCCTGATGGTACGCAAGCACTGAAGGAGATCAATCTCTCGATCGCAGCCACTGAACGAGTCGCACTGGTAGGGGCGAATGGGTCTGGTAAATCAACGCTGCTGCTGCACTTCAATGGTCTGCTAATTCCCCAAACGGGCGCGATCGTGGTGGGTGAGTTGGACATGCAACCCCAAAACTTAAAAGCTATTCGTAATTTTGTAGGCTTGGTCTTTCAGAACCCGGACGATCAGTTATTTATGCCAACCGTCTGGGAAGATGTGACGTTTGGTCCACTCAATCAGGGGCTAAAGGGGCATGAGCTGGAACATCGCGCAGCAAAGGCAATGAAAGCTGTTTGCTTAGAGCCAAACCAGTATGGTCCTCGGAATGCCAATCACCTCTCGGGCGGCGAGAAAAAACGGGTGGCGATCGCGGGTGTGCTTGCCATGCAGCCTCAAGTGCTCATTTTAGATGAACCCTCCGCTCAGCTTGATCCCCGTTGCCGCCGCGAATTAATTCATCTGCTGGATAGTCTGCCGTTGACCCAGTTGATTGCCACTCACGATTTGGATTTGGCGCTGGAGTTGTGCGATCGTACTGTCGTGCTAAGCCAAGGCAGCATTGTGTTTGATGGTTCAACTGAGCGTATTCTCGGCGATGCTCAGCTTCTAGAACAATATGCGTTGGAACTACCGCTGAGCTATAGCCGTCCCTACTGTCAGCTTGAACACGCACCAGCCGCTTGAGTAAGTTTTTGGTTTTTGGTCGTTAGTGCTTGGATGCTTGTAAGAAGACGCTTGAGCGTTGGAGCGATCGCCAGCCGCTAGCTTTCCAGCTAACCTCACATAGCTGTCGTCTCATTGCAACGATGAATGAATTAGATTGAGAGCAGGTACGCTTTGCTAAGCTTGCTACCATAATTTTTTAAGAGAACTGTCTGCACACCTATGCCTTTTTCCACCCTTCTCCGCCGCTAT
>JACMKO010000023.1 GCA_014380065.1 Leptolyngbya sp. ES-bin-22
ATGTATTGGCACTGGAAGGCGATTCTATGCAGGGACATGCTATTTTTCTAATGAATTGTGCTGGATGTCACGGTAATGAAGCGGCTGGTCACGTCGGTCCGAGCCTACGAGATGTCTCAAACCGAAAATCTAAAGCGAGCATCATTCATCAAGTCATTAGTGGTCAAACGCCCCCAATGCCACAATTTCAGCCTAGCTCGAAGGAAATGGCTGACTTGCTCAGCTATTTGAGCACACTTTAGCTTGACTACGTTTGAGACAGTCGGTTGCGTAACCTGTACGTAGTCTTGTGACGTATACAATACGGCTTCTAAGGGCAGGCGAGGGAGCGTTTTTCGAGCCTGATGAACTGTATGAGTACACGCCCTCTAGCAGGATCAACAGCATCACGATAGAGTCAATAGAAAGTGATTTTGCCTTTTGGTCAGGGCAAAACTACCATAAACTGTGGGATTTAATGCTGGGCGAACTTCTTGGTGCACGCTACAGAGTTGTCAATGTCCTGGGATCAGGAGGTTTTGGTCATACCTATATTGCTGAAGACACACAGCGTCCTGGTAATCCATGCTGTGTGCTCAAACATCTTACCTTTGCCAGTGCCAACGTGCTGGTGCTTCAGCAGGTCAGGCGGCTCTTTCAAACAGAGGCAGAGACTCTGGAGCGGTTGGGTCGGCACGATCAGATTCCACAGCTACTGGCTTACTTTGAAGAAAAGCAAGAGTTTTACCTGGTGCAAGAATTCGTTGAAGGGCATCCTTTAAGTGATGAGCTGACGGAGGGTGTTCACTTTGCTGAGAGCCGGGTGATCGCATTGTTGGAAGACATTCTAGGTGTTTTAGAGTTTGTTCATGCTCAGGGGGTCATTCATAGAGACATTAAGCCAGAGAATTTGATTCGCCGCGATCGTGATCATAAATTTGTCTTGATCGACTTTGGTGCGGTGAAAACTCTTGGCAACACGATCGCTGAAGCAACGGGCGAAACTAGCTTGAGCATCCCGATTTATACCTCTGGCTATGGGGCGAGTGAGCAATGTTTGGGTAGACCGCAGTTTAGCAGCGACTTATACTCTCTGGGCATGGTAGCAATTCAGACGTTGACGGGAATGCGCCCGTCTCAGCTACCGCAAGATTTCAATACATCTGAGATTGTTTGGCGCGATCAGGCACAGGTAAGTGATGCCTTGGCGGCGTTTTTGGACAAGATGATTTGCTACCACTATATTCACCGCTATCAGTCTGCGATCGAGGCACGGCAGGCACTGCAACAGCTTTCTGGTGAAGCGCCTGCTGTTGTCCGAACGACAAGCAAAGCGCCTCATACAGCGAGTGCACGTACGATTACGCCGACACTTCAGACTCAGTTTCAAGCGCATAGTCCTGAGGTAAATGGCGCTGAACACCGTTTTGCTAATCGTGTTAAGGGCATAAAGGCAGTAGCGATCGCCGGTGGAGCGATCGCTACTGCCTTTGCCCTGGTTACACTAACGCGCAGTTTTTTGCCATTCGCACCGTTGCCCACTCCATCGCCCGACCTGGCTGGGGGAGTGCAGAGTGCCTCTAGCGATCGCATCAGCGCTGGTGAGAAATTGCTGAGCCAATGGCAAGCGAATCCCAAAAAGCAAGAAGGCGTGGAGCAGATTGTTGCCCAAAACCATACGAAAGCAGTAGCGGCGCTAGAAGCAGCACGACTGAGCGATCGCGGTGATCCCGAAACCTTGATTTACCTTAACAATGCACGGATTGGTACAGAAAAGTCTTACAAAATTGCGGTGGTTGTTCCGCTGGGCGATACGTTTGGCTCCGCGCTCGAAATTTTAAGAGGGGTAGCAAAGGCGCAGGATGACCTGAATCAGTCGGGTGGCATTCATGGCGTGCGTTTGAAGGTGGCGATCGCCAATGATGACAATAAAGAGGACACGGCTCAAGCGTTAGCAACGATTCTGGCAAGCCAGCCAGAGGTTCTGGGGGTTGTGGGGCACGGCATCAGCGACACGACGCTGTCTGCCGCTCCTGTGTATCAGGCAAATCAGCTTGTGCTGGTATCCCCCCTTAGCTCGGCAGTGCAATTATCTAATTTTGGCAGCTATATTTTTCGCACGATGCCGAGCGATCGCCTGACTGCCAAAGCGTTAAGCAACTATATGCTTAACACCCTGAAGAAGCGTAAAGTGGTGGTTTTCTTTAACGCTGCCAGTGCTTACAGCCTGTCGCTCAAAACTGAGTTCAAAAACGCACTGTTCTACAACGGGGTGGATTTGATGAATGAGTTTGACTTCTCTCGCCCCGATTTTGATGCGGCTGACAGCGTTGAAACGGCGATTGCTAAAGGCGCTGAAGTCATTATGCTTGCACCCGACAGTGACGTTTCTGATCGAGCAATCCAGATCGTACAGCTCAACCGCCGTCGGCTCAAACTGCTGGCTGGCGATAGTATTTCGACGGCTAAAGTGCTTAAAGTGGCGGGCAAAGAGGCGGTAGGTATAGTCGTAGCCGTACCTGCCGACCTCACTCGGTTGCCCTTTCAGCGGCAATCAGAACAACTTTGGGGACGCAATGCCGCCATTAGTTGGCGTACCGCGCTTGCTTACGATGCGACGCAGGCACTCATTGTAGCAATAAGGAATGCCCCTAGCCGTAACGGCATTCAGAGAACACTGTCACAAGCCAATCTGGTCATTCCTGGAGCGGCTGAAACAGTTCGGTTCCTAGCCTCTGGCGATCGACAAAGCGGGGTGCGCCTCATGACCATTGTGCCACTAACAACGGGTGGTCGCACAACCTACGGGTTTAAGCCTCCTAGCGCTACGCTATCGCCTGGGAACTAAACCACTATGCACTGAAAGTGCATAGGTTTCTTAAGGGCTGAAAGCCCAAGTTAACTCACTCCAGCATGAAATTGTCCCGCTCCTGATTGGACGGACTTCGATGATGCTCCAAATACTCTGCCACTAATTCCTCGGTCAAGTTCCCCGTACTCCACGCCCCATAGCCAATAGCCCAGAAATGCTTACCCCAATAGCGTTTCTGCAACTCCGGATACTCCTGTTGTAAGAGCCGCGACGTTCGCCCTTTGAGTCGTCGCACGAGATCACTGATGGACTTGGACGGCGGATACTCGATATGCATATGAACATGATCCTTGCTCACAACACCCTGGAGTATCTTAATATCCTCGGTATCACAGATTTGGATGATCAGTTCCCGACAGCGCGTTTGGACCTCGCCTTTGAGAACGTGATAGCGATACTTCGTGACCCAAACTAGGTGAACGGTCAAGCGTGTCACCGTATGGCTACCCCGTCGTTGCTCACTCATGCGTTTTACGTCAAAGCTACCATCCTTCGAGAGCCTAACCTTCCACTAGAGATGAGTAGCAGCTAAAGCCTCCCACTAAAGTGGGTAGTTTTGACTAGCGTGCTGGGACAATAAACATGCAATCCTCCTGAATCACTAGAAAAAATTATCACAAAGCGATTGAGACCGAGATTTTCTAGTGCAAAGAGAATACTATCAAAAGCTGTTGAATTATTTTCAGGGTGATACTGGCTCCCTCGATCAACATCAATTAACCCGTAGGAAGTCTTCTTGCCAAATCTGACTCCAACTAATTGGGTTGTATTCTCCCACAATGCCCAAAGGTTTCGAGGTTTCAACGGAAACCTCTTTTGAGTCTTCCACTGCGCCTTACCAGTATTAGGTAAGGCCGCATAAATAAAGTCCCAAGGGTGAGGAAAGAGTGCACAAAATCTTTGAGCTGTTGGATCGTCAGGCAAAGCCTCACTTTGCCTAATAAGCGGCTTCCTCTCACTTTTATTTCTATCTGAACCTTGCTCAGAGGAAGAATTGCACGCAGCAATCTGCTCCAGAGTTCGTCTGGATTCTTGTGGATTAGCTGGTTCATTCTCAGTTGGGCAAGGCTCAGGGTTGTCTTTAACAACATCCATAAGCCTTTTCCTCACCTATAGGCTCGCTGGAGGTAAGGAACGTCGCCTTTTTCTCTGATTTGAGGGTAGGGTTGCTAGGTAGTGCTCGATCGCTCTTTGATG
>JACMKO010000250.1 GCA_014380065.1 Leptolyngbya sp. ES-bin-22
GCACTCTAAGCATTCAGCGACGAATCTCAGAGCCTCATCAATGAAGCTTAAAGACTCAACGACGAGGTTCAAAGCTCAATGACGAGGATCCAGGACTCGTTCACCAGTATCAAAGACTCACCGACGCGCTTCCAGGACTCGTTCACCAGCATCAAAGACTCGTTCACCAGTATCAAAGACTCAATGGCGAGGTTCAGAGTGTCATTCACGAGTCTCAGAAGCTCAACGACGAACCTCGGAGCCTCGTGCGTGAGTCTTAGAAGCTCAACGACGAACTTCAGAACGGCGATGCTGATGACTGAGGCGCGGGTTGCCAAAAACCGCGCTTCTCTACACATCCCGCTTGAGCCTTCAGGTTGCAGCCAGAAACCTGGTTTCTCTCCTCGCCGATCGCCCCTTTCCCCTCAACCTACACTCACAGCCTACGAAGAAACCGCGTAGTGGATCAGTTGGGCAAGCTTGCGGCGCAACGTTTCCAGTCCCAGACGTTCGCTGGCGGAGATAAAGATTGCCTGTGGGTATTCCTCTCGCGCCAGTTCCAGCGTGTCGCCATCGACCTGATCAATCTTGTTAAATGCTACTAAGGCTGGACCCGGCGAGATCGGCATCTCTGAGAGGATTTTCATCACCGATCGAATCTGGCTTTGCCACGCAGGATGGGAAAGATCTACCACGTGCAGCAGCGCTTCAGCTTCCGTCACTTCCTCTAGCGTGGCGCGAAACGCATCCATCAGCGAGGGCGGCAGGTCATGGATGAAGCCCACTGTATCGGTGAGGAGGAGGGCGATCGGCTCTTCGGTCACGGCATCGGGCACCACCAGCCGTCGCGTCGTCGGGTCTAGCGTCGCAAACAGTTGGTCTGCTGCATAGACCTCGGCATTTGTCAGCACGTTCAGCAAGGTAGATTTCCCGGCGTTCGTGTAGCCAACGACTGCTACTGACGGCACCTCCTCATGCTGTCGCCGCTGCCTCATCCGTGCCCGGTGCGCCTGGAGCTGATTCACTTCCTGTTGCAACCGCGTGATTCGCCGCTGAATCGCTCGTCGCTCCGTTTCTAGCTTGGTTTCCCCTGGTCCTCGTGTGCCAATACCACCGCCCAGACGGGACATCGCCTGTCCTCGTCCTGCCAGTCGCGGCAGCATATATTCTAGCTGCGCAAGTTCAACCTGAAGCTTCCCGGCACCGGATTGTGCGCGTTGGGCAAAAATATCGAGAATGACCTCAGTGCGATCGACCACTCGAATCCCGATCAAGGTTTCCAAATTCCGCACCTGGGCTGGCGACAGATCGCGATCGAACACCACCAAATTCGCGCCGACGGACTGTGCCGCCAAGGCAATTTCCTGCACCTTCCCTTCGCCGACCACCGTTTGATGGTGTGGATGGGGGCGCTTCTGCTGAATGGTTTGCAGCACTTCACCGCCTGCCGTCTCCACTAGCCGCTCTAGCTCTATCAGCCCATCATGAAAGCGCTGGGAGGCTCGGTTGTCGGTCATTAGCCCGACTAACAAGACCTGATCGTGGTCGCGATCGACCTGCCGTGCCGTATAGTCCCGCCGGAACTCTTCTTCGAGTCCCTCCACGAGATTGAGAAAGTCTTGATTGGTCAGCACATCCAGGCTGAGCGGTGGCGAAACCGTCCAGGCTGTTTCAGGATGAGGGACTAAATGAGCGAGGTACGTTTCCTTGACATAGCCCGTTGCGCCACCACCGCGCCGTTCAAAGCCGCCACCCGTCAACGTTAACGTTACCAGCGCATCCAACCGCTGCATTGCCATCGCGGTGAGTGCTGCATCGCTAGGCGGCTCAAACTTCAACTGAGTCGAAAGGCACCGGATACCAGAGAGACGCTCCGCACCATAACGGGGCAGTTCCAAGGGGGGAATCTGCGTCTGTCGCGGTGTGCCAACTCCAACGCGCATCACCTGTCCCCGCCGATTGACGTAGGCACATACGGGTTGATTCAGCTCTGTGCTGACTGCCGCTAACCGTTGGGCAAACTCAGACGTGGTAATGCGATCGCCCGGTAGCCGCTGGTGATACAACCGCTGCAACTGCTTGATCTGACTTGTCTTTAAGCCCTGGAGCTTTCCGTGAACCGTTTCGATAGGGGCAACTAGCCAAATGCGACTGCTTCCATCTTAGTAAATTGTGGGACAGTAGGGACGTGACATGAAACGTCCCTGCTATTTGTAACGGTGGTTGCTTTAGGCAGTAACGGGGGTTTTGCCTTTTCGCTTTTGTGTGCTGACTTCAGACGAGTCAGGTTCAGAGAGGGAAGGACTGTCTTCGGTCTGACCGTCTTCATCATCAAGACCGCGAATAATATCCAGGTCAATATCCAGGACGGACATTTCTAGACCCGCGCGGGGCTTGTTGTCACTATTAGACACATAAGGCGTTGGCTCGACGCTGCCGGTGCAGATGATCAGCGAGCCTTTTTTGAGGAACGACAGTTTCCGCCAGGCGGCGGAGCTTTCCCAGATGCTTAACGACACAGTGAACGATTCGTCATGATTACGTGCTTTGCGAACGTACAGCGTTGCTTTGGCAACCTTCGCCTTCTCGCCACTGCGCAGATCAACGGTCTTGATCTCTGCGTCTGCTGCCAAATTGCCGCTGACGATCCATTTGTTTAAGCCAACACTTGCCATCTGTTCTCTCCTGGTGATGCAGTTTGTTCCAGAATTCCCCAGTCAGTAAAAAATGGAACAGGTGCGTTCATGCTGGCGATGGTCACGCTATATCCTCTAGTTCTCTGCCTCGTGTTTCTTTGATGAGCAGCAGGACAAAGAACAGAGAAATGGCGGCGGCGATCGTGTACAGCCCATAAGCCACGCCTAAGCCGATGTCTTTGAGCGGTGGAAAGGTGGTGGAAACGACAAAATTCGCGATCCACTGTGCAGCGGCGGCAACGGAAAGTGCGGCACCCCGAATCTTGTTGTTAAACATCTCTCCTAACAGCACCCACACGATCGGTCCCCAGGAGAAGCCGAAGCAAAAGACGTAAAGGTTGGCAGCAATCAGAGCCGTGGTGCCAGCGGCACCCTGCAAGGTGGGATTGCCTGCGGCATCAAGCGGCGCATGACCGAAAACCACTGCCAGGGTGCCGAGCGTGATTGTCATCCCGATCGACCCTAGAATGAGCAGCGGTTTGCGACCAAACTTATCCACAAAGGCGATCGCAATTAGCGTTGTAACAATGTTGACGATGCTGGTAATCACCGTAATGGACAGCGAATCTTTTTCAGAAAAGCCTACAGCCCGCCACAGGACGCTGCTGTAGTAAAAAATGACGTTAATGCCTACAAACTGTTGCAGGACGGATAACCCAATGCCAATCCAGACGATCGGCAGTAAGCCACCTCTGCTCATCAAGTCAGAGATGTGGGGTTTGCGCTCCCGCATGACCGTCTGCCGAATTGCCTGCACTTTCGCTTCAACATCGCCTCCCACAAGACGCGTCAGGATTGAAGCTGCTTCGCGATCGCGTCCACGCGCCACAAGGTAGCGGGGTGATTCTGGAATCATCAGCGCGCCAATGCCATAGATGATGGCAGGGGGAACTTCCGTCAAAAACATCCATCGCCATGCGGAAATCCCTGCCCAGAAAGGCGCTTCGGCAGACCCTGCTTGCACCGCAATGAAATAGTCGCTCAGGAGTGCCGCGAAGATTCCAATCACGATCGCCAACTGTTGCAGAGAGCCTAAACGACCGCGTAAATGTGCCGGGGAAACTTCCGCAATATAGGCAGGCGCAATCACGCTGGCAGCACCGATCGCCACCCCACCCAGCAAGCGCCAAAACATAAAATCTGGGATACCGGATGCAAAGGCGGAACCAACACCGCTTAACCGTAAACAGAACGGCAGCCGCGATCATAATCTTGATGCGACCGAAGCGATCGGCAAGCTGCCCTGAAAAGAATGCTCCTACGGCTGAGCCTAACAGGGCAGAAGAAACCGCCAGACCGACTGCAACACTGCTGGCTTGAAAGGTATTGCCCAATGCTGCTACAGCACCGTTAATCACAGCCGTATCGTAACCAAATAAAAAGCCGCCAATGGCTGCTACCAAAGCCAGCATCAAAGCGTACGATGTGCTGGGTTTCTGATGAACAGTCTCATGTTGAATTGTCATCTTGCTATTTCCAAATCAAGCTTAAATAAACTAATCAATTAAATTGCAACGCACTCATGCATGAATCAATCAGACAAACGTTCGCTGATGCACATAAGATATCAGAACGACTTAAGCACTGGCGATCGCTTAGATTCACATCCACCGTCATGAGAGAAGAACAC
>JACMKO010000251.1 GCA_014380065.1 Leptolyngbya sp. ES-bin-22
AATGCCTTCAACTAAATAGTGCGTGTAGAGCGATAAATCTAACTCTTTTTGCTCAAACGAGTACTCAACAGCACTAGACGAAGTAAGCACTGCTCGCCCCTGTCCGCCCAGTTGGTTCAATTGCTCACTCACATTAACTCCATCTGCCTTTGCTGTCATCCCTGTCGCGAACGCACCGCTGAAGCAGCAATCTAGAATAACGACTTGGTATTTAGAGCGACTGGCTTCCATTAGCCGATGGATCTCATCTGATGAAATCGCAGTCGAATTGAGCCTATTTTTGCGAGTTCTGAAGTTGGTTAAATAGAATGAGCCGCTGTCGTCTTTAACGCCATGACCAGAAAAATAGAGTAGTAGAAGATCGTCTTTCTGACGATCGGCAAACAGTGATTCAATTTCTTCCCGCATTCTTTGAGGATCAGGATTTTCTAACGTTCTGATGTTCAATTCGTCAAAACCGCCGATTTGAGGGTTCTGTAGAACTTGCTTGATTGCTTGCACATCCCTAGTAGCTGCTGGCAACGGGTTAAACCCAGATTCGTATGTACCAACTCCGATTAGAAGTGCCGCCTTCGCCATTCCAAACTCCTAGCATCGATCCGCTTTATCTTCTCTGCTAATTGAATTAAAGCAGACGCTTTAGATCACTGGCATCATGTGACCAAATGTCAGGTAGCTTAGATGAACTACCTAGTTCCAATTTTTTAGAGAGCAAACGCTTCTTTCACAGCTCTCGCTCGCTCGCCCCGCTCACTTCTCCAATTCAACCGCACCCAATGCCTTCAGCGAAGATTTTTGGGCCTCGGTGAGTCCAGTAACACCTGTAATATCCATGCTTTCGTAGATGCGATCGAACTTGAGTTGGCGTAATCGACTGCACGTTTTCACATCCCAAAGCTGCACAGAGCCATCTTCGCTGCCGCTGACCAATAGTGTGCCGTTTGGGCTAAAGGCAACGGCTCGAATGGCGGCTGAATGTCCACGTCGTAGGGTGTCCTGGCAGACTCCATCACTGACATGCCATAGTTTGACCGTCGCATCGCCGCTAGCGCTGGCAAGGGTTTGTCCATCGGGGCTGAAGGCGATCGCGTAAATTTGCTTCGTATGCTCTTTGAGCGTTTGGAGGCATTTGCCCGTTGCCACATCCCACAGCTTTACGCTCAGATCCTTACTGCCGCTTGCTAGAGTGGTGCCATCCGGGCTGAAGGCGATCGACCAGACGATTTCTTCGTGGTCTGCCAGGGTTTGCAGGCATTGTCCCGTCTGCACGTCCCAGAGCTTCACGTTGCCGTCAGCACCACCGCTAGCAAGGATCTGTCCATTGGGATGAAACGCGACGGTGCCTACCCAGTGGGTGTGTCCCTCCAGCGTATTGAGGCAGCGACCTGTGCTCACATCCCATAGCCGAATGGTGCGGTCTTCGCTGCTGCTGGCAAGCAAACGACCGTCATGGCTAAACGTAACCGTCCACACCCAATTCGTATGCCCTTCCAGCGCCTTGCAGCGGGTATTTTGACGATCGCGCAGATCCCATAAACGCACGGTGTAATCACTGCCCCCGGTTGCCAGAAGTGGCTCACGTTGACTAAAGGCAACCGATCGCAGCCGTCCTTTACTTTTCGGATCTTGCAGGATGTCGTGCTGCTCGTGATGTAGATCCCAGAGCCGCACAATGTTGTCATCTCCACCGCTGGCAACCGTTTGCCCATCAGCACTGAAGGCGACGGCATAGACTCCCCGTGCGTACCCCTGCAAGACATTGAGGAGTTTGCCACTGGTTGCATCCCACAGCCGCACTGCCTGATCATCACTGCTGCTTAAGAGCGATCGTCCATCGGGGCTAAAGGAAATTGACCAAACCTGGCTGATATGACCCGTCAGCGTTCTCAGGCATTCGCTCGTTTGGCTATTCCAGAGCTTAATAGTGCGATCTTCGCCGCTGCTAGCGAGGGTTTTACCATCGGGGCTAAAGCGGACGGCATAGACTTTTTTGCTGTGTCCTTTCAGAGTTTCAAAGCACTGCCCGGTGTGGACATCCCAGAGTTTGACCGTCTGGTCTTCGCTACTGCTGGCAAGGATTTGCCCATTCGGGTTAAAGCGGACTGAGTAAACTTGACTGGTATGCCCAATCAGCGTTTGCAGACATTGACCGTGACTGTCCCACAGCTTAATCGTGCCATCGGCGCTGCTACTGACCAAACGGTGAGGGTCGATCGGGTTAAACGCCACTGACCACACCCAGTTGGTATGCTCCTTCAGGGTGGCAAGGCATTCACCGCTGCTGGCATTCCAGAGTTTAATGGTGTGGTCTTCGCTGCCGCTGGCGATCGTCTTGCCATCGGGGCTAAACGCCACGCTGTAGACCTTGCCGGAGTGTTGGCTTAGCGTGTGGAGGCAAGCACCCGTTTGCACATCCCAAATTCTGATCGTGTGGTCGGCACTACCGCTCACCAGCCGCTTGCTATCGGGACTAAAGGCAAGCGCCCAAACCCAGGCAGTATGCCCCTTATAAAGCTGAATCTGTTTGTTGTCAGCTGCCTGCCAGAGCCGAATTTCGCCGTCACCTACGCCTGTCGCAAAGAATTGTCCGTTAGGGCTGTACTGCACAGACACCAGGCTGGCTAAGCCCAAAATTTCAGCAAACACAGAGCCGCTGAGATCGGCATTCGTAAAGCTAGTGTCCTGAAGTTTTACATTCTTTAAATAGGCACGCCAAATCGTGAGTGCCGAAAAATCACGTCCGCTCAAATCTGCTTGAGGAGCACCACTTTGCATCTGGCAGAGCAAGTTAATCAGATTGCCGATCGCATATCCCTTTTTGATAAACGGCTGTCCGCGCAGACGATCAAAGCTGCGGCGAATTTGGGCTTCGAGATCCATTTCATATAAATCTAGAAGCTTGGTTTTAATTGGTTCAAGAATTTCCTTTTGTTGTGCTCTACGGATGTGATCTAATGCCTCTGCTTTAACGAGTGAGTAGCTGTTTAAGAACCGCAATTTTTTCCAGCTAAAAGCAGCGTCTTCTGATTGCTCCAGCAATTGCTTAATTTCGGCTGTGATCTCCTCGATTAATTGCTCAGTCATATACTCCATAATGACGGGCAATTGACTGAGCTTGCCTGAATCTGACGCACCTACAATGAGCGATCGACGGGATAGTGATTCCACGGCTTCTAATAGCCGCATCGACGACTCAGGAATAGGAATATCATCGCGCAAGTTTGTCAGCAAAACAGGGTCACGGTTGATCGCCAACCAATACATCACTCGCTTTTCTAAGTTTGACAACCGCTCAAACTGCTGATCTAAAAGAGCGCGAATATCACCATAAACCGCTGTTTCCTGTTTAATCTGGGCTAAAAATTCGGCGATCGTATTGTTGAATAAGTTATAGATTGTGGTGGCAACAATTTTAAGCGCCAAGGGATTGCCAGAGTAGCGATCGACCAGCTCACTCAGTTCTGCTTCAGAGCCTTCTAAGCCTTTATCTTTAAGAATTAAGCGTGCTTCAGAGGGCTTCAATCCATCCAGTTGCAGCACCTTCACGGGGAGATTCTTACCCTCTAATGCAGCGGCATCTTTAGGCTTTTCACGGCTGGTCAAAAGCAGGCAACTTTGATGTGCGGCTTCGCCCAGTTTTTTGAACAGGTAGCCATACATTTCGTAGCCGTCTTTGTACTCGCCCGCACGCTCGTAGTCTTTACCTTCGCCGCTGCGTAGAATCGACTCCACATTATCAAGAATGATCAGACAACGATGGTCTCGTAAGACTTGTAGTAAGCGCAGTAGGCGACTATTTTCGTCATCGGGTAAATCGGGTTCCGAACCAGGGAGGAACTTGAGCAGTTCCGCCAGAATGTCGTTTAGAGAGGGCGCATTGCGGAGCGATCGCCAAATCAAGTACTCAAACTGGTGCTGCACTTTTTGGGCAATGCGGGCAGCAAGCGTTGTCTTGCCAATGCCACCAATGCCTAAAACTGCGACGAGGCGACAACGATTGGCTGCACGATCGCGTCCCTCAGCATCGCCAACAATCCAATCTTCTAATTCAGCAAGCTGCGTCTCACGTCCACAAAAATCAACGACATCGACGGCTTCACCCCAATCAAGATTGGCTTTGCCCTGCTCAGGCTGGCGTAACTGATATGCAGTGAGTAACTTTTGTTTGAGGTGTGTGAGCTTTTTATTGCCACCCACATCAATGCGAAATTTTTTATAGCTCTCGCCCAGTCGTTTACGAACGGCTGCCTCACTAATCTCCAGCGTCTTCGCAATCTCAGCGCCAGGGTGGTCATCCAGCGCTAGTAAGAGCGCTTCTAGCTCTGTGCGAGTGACACCCTGCTGGGTTGCCATTTCAGTAACAAAGCTTTTGGGGATGTTGGACATAGAAGCGTACACTCCTCAGCACACACGCTAGATGACAGGTATCAATATGTGAGTGGAATGGTTATAGCATGAACGACCGCTCTGGCTGAGAACCCCCTTCAGAGTTTTTATGATTTTCTTAACTTGCCGCAACCATCTTTACACTATCGATATACAAGGCATCCAACCACACATCTTTATAAAGCGCATGGCATGTCGTTTCTGCATAGATGCTTACAAAAGCTAACACTGGTTACACAAGGTCAACCTTAAAGCTTAAAGGCGATTTTTCCTCACCTATGTGAGAGGCAAAGAGCCGATTATTGGGAACTCAGGAAGAATAGTCGCAAAAGTGTATCTAAAGTGACAAGATTACCTCTATGCTTGTGAGATAACCAGTACAGCGGACAGAGAACGTCATGGTTGAGTCTAAGTTTATTAACTCTGCTATGATTTCTCTACTTGCAAAGTCCAGGAATCTATCGCTATATTATAGCAAACCTAAAGTTGTGTGAGAGTGATCGTAGCGTTTCTGAGCCAGTAAACTCGTTGGCGGTTTACACCTGCTTCAGCAGCTAATCCAATGGCTTTACCGTAGCCCTTTACAGCGGAATACTGACCATGCCCCCATCGATCGCTAAATTCTTCACTGGTGCTGATGCCATTCAACTGTTCATTAGCATTAATGCGCAGCCAGTGCCTTCTCATAGCACAGCCTATGCGGCTGGTAAGCTTGCTAGTCAAGCTGCGCTCATCGCACTCCATCCCGTCTTTTCTCACACAGCGTTTCGTCTCATTGAGATGTTGTCCATCACTCAGCATGGTGAATTTTTGACGAGCAGTCGGAAGGGTAACTTTCAGACGATCGTAGAAGTGGGTGGGCATATCTGCCAGCGCCAGTTGCTCAACGAAGCAGAATTGCATGACGTGCAGCAGCTTTACCAGCAGATTGAGGCACAGGTGTCTCACTGGCGATTGTCAAGTCGTACTTCATGATTAAGGCTGTTTGACTAATCCTTTCCAACGCGATCGTACAGGCTAGAACACCTGCTCGCCAGGAAATATCCATCCCTACCCGCAACCGTGCGTCTGACTCTAAGAGGCTTGAAGTCCACAGTCAGCAAAGTATCTACCACTTGCTGGCTTTTTTGTTGGCTATTTTTACTGGAGAAACCTGTCGTGAATTTAGATCTCTTTCAAACAAAAATGATCCGACATCTACCGCAGCGGGTAATCGGCAGATTAGAAGCATCCGATACCGGCATCTTGAGGGTTGTCTATGGCGGCACATCCTGGCGCTTCAAACTGCTGGTGTCAATGGGACAAATCATTCAGTTGCTTCCCGGTCAGAGTGTGACGATCGTCGGTGTCGAAGACACATCCACCTTAATTATTGAGGTGTGAGATAGAACAACCGCGACCCTCTAGACCTCCGACTTCTTGAAGAAATCGGAGGTCGGGGGAATGGAGTAGACTTTGAGAGGTGTGCTTGATCGAACGTGTGGGTTAAAGGACGAAAACCAGCGATGACAGCAATTTTTTTGGCAGGGGCAAGTCGTGGTGTGGGGCGGGAGATTGCAAAACGCTTGACCGCCCAGGGGCTAACCGTTGTGGCGCTGCTGCGATCGGATGCTGCCCGTTCAGAGTTGGAGGCATTGGGCGCAACTGTGGTCATCGGTGATGCACTGGAGGCAGACGCGATCGCATCTCTAGTAGCCAAGCAACCGTTTGATGCGGTCATCAGTACGCTGGGCGGTAAGCCGACGGATGGCGAGCGGGCTGATTTTAAGGGCAACCGGAATCTCATTGATGCGGCTGTGCAAGCTGGCGTGAAGCGATTCATTCTGGTGTCATCGATCGGTACGGGTGAAAGTGCTGCGGCTCTACCACCCCAGGCACTTGAAACGTTGGGTGCAGTTCTGGCAGAAAAAGAGCAGGCAGAAAACCATCTTGTTGCCAGCGGATTGATTTACACGATCGTTCGTCCTGGTGGGCTGAAATCAGAGCCACCCAGAGGTACCGCTGTTTTAACCGAAAACCCTAATATTGCTGGCTCGATTCATCGGGCAGATGTCGCTGATCTGGTCTGCCGTTGCTTGGGTTCGGTACGATCGCACAACAAGATTTTGTCAGCCGTCGATCGCACTCTGCTTTTCGGTCAGCCAGAATTTGAAGACTTTACACTGTAGGGGCTAGTGTTCTGTCAAGAATTTTTTGACGGGTTGAAAACCCTCAAAAAACACACCTTCAAATTTTCCCAGTTTTGGTTTACCCGTCAAATTTTAGTTGACGGACTGCTAGAGAAAGAAAGACTAGCGGGTGCATCACTGGTTTCTGCTGTCAAGACACCAAACGGTTTGATCCAGCCGCCTAACAGTGCCCAATCTAATAGAACACGGGCACCAGCAAACAAGAGCATACTTTCCGTTCCCAAAACGATCAATGGCAGCAGGGCGCTCGGCTCACGGAATTTGCCGTCCGCGATCGCCAATCCTCGCACTAAGCCAAACGCCAGCACTGCCCCAGCTTTGAGGTGAGGATTTTGGTCTTGCCGAATGATGTAGCGGTAGGCAACCCCAAAGAGAAACCCAGAGAGAGCAGCGATCGCCCCACTGATCAGCACGGCTAACGTGTCCACGTCCATTTGCAACGAGGCTAAAGGCTTAAAGCCTGGTGCCAACAACCAGCGATTCGTCAGCATCGCAGCACCAAACACCAAACTACCCGTCACTGCCCCCAGTAGCCCTGCTTTGACCGATTCCAGCCGTTCAGCAAAATTGATGGTGGCAATCGCTGTCTCGGTGAGGTCATCTTGTTTCATGGACATAGCTATGCTTTGCAATTGCAGCTTCCCGATTGTAGATGAGAAGCTTGGCTCCTCATCCTCCAAATCTCTCACTGCCTTTATCCCGGCGCAACTTTGCACTATGATCAGGGTTGAAAACATTTTGCAACACTGATTTTTACGCTCATGGATATTGTGACAGTGGGTTGGGTTTCGCTGTTGGTGATCTTTACGTTCTCTATTTCGCTGGTAATCTGGGGACGCAACGGGTTTTAGGTTAGTTAACGCACTGTGGAAACTCCTGTTTTTAATGTTCTCGTTCTCGTGGCTTTTGGGCTGATGGTCATTATCAGCGGTGGTGTTGGCTACCTCACCCTTGCAGAGTGGCGTGATCGCCGCCGTCGTGATCGCGAACTGCGGGGCGATCGTGCCCTTCCAGGTAGCAGTAACAAAGCTGATAGCCCGCGTAAGGCTGACACGTCGCGTAAGGCTTCCAAGCACAAAAGTAAGGGTAAAAAGTAGAATTGTTAGGAACGCATGTACTTCTGGGGTGGAGGTTTGATGCGTCTGGTTTCTGAGGTTTGATGTCAAGCGCTATTACTGCTCACCCAACAGGTCTACTTTTCAAACATCTTCGTGCGCTTGCCTTACCTCCTGTCATTTCTGACCAAGCGAACGATCGTTGTCATGAGCACTGTTGGCTCTACTGGCTTGGCAAGATGCTGTTGAAAACCTGCTGCGATCGACCGCTGGTAATCAATTTCTCCCGCATAGGCAGTCAGCGCGATCGCAGGAATCTGTCCCCCCCGCTCTGGCGTTAAAGCCCTTACCCGTTGCATCAGCATATAGCCGTCTACATTTGGCATGCCGATGTCGCTCAAAAGCACATCTGGCTTAGCTTGAGTGAGCACTGTGAGAGCCTCTTCTGCTGAGGCAGCGGGTGTCACGCTTGCTCCATACTGCTCTAGCAGAAAGGTCATAAAGGCTTGTGCATCGGCATCATCATCAACCACTAAAACGTTGATTCCGTTCAAGTCTAGAGATGGCTCAGATGGTTCGCTAGACGCTTGAGTGGTGGGTTGAGTGGGCATCAGCGGCAGCCTGACTACAAACGTTGCGCCTTGTCCTTCTCCAGGACTGTCTGCCCAAATGGTGCCGCCATGCAGTTCAACTAATTGACGCACAATCGCCAGCCCTAGTCCCAATCCACCAAATTTTCGGGTCGTAGCCGCTTCTGCCTGCCGAAAGTAGTCGAAGACGTAGGGAAGAAAGTCAGAGGAAATGCCTTGACCAGTATCGGCAACTGTAATCTGAGCTTGAGCGTTTAACTGCTCTAAGCGGATAGCGATTCGTCCCTCTGAAGGCGTGAACTTAACGGCGTTGGAGAGCAGATTCCAAACGACCTGCTGCAAGCGATTCGCATCACCCGCAACGCGCCTGACATTCGGCTCAAGCGTCGTCTGCACCTGAATGGCTTTCGCTTCTGCCGCCAGCCGCACGGTTTCGATCGCGGCTTGAATCGTGGCGACCAAATCAACCGGAGCAACCTTCAGGCTCAGTTTGCCCTGTAGAATCCGAGAGACATCTAGCAAGTCTTCAATTAATTCGGCTTGCAGTTTAGCGTTACGCTCAATGACTTTCAGCGCTTCTGTTGTTTGAGCCTCATCAAGCGATCGCGTCTGAAGTAATCTTGACCAGCCCAGGATTGGGTTGAGGGGCGATCGCAATTCGTGTGAAAGGACTGCCAAAAATTCATCTTTGATCCGATTGGCATTTTCGGCAGCTTCGCGGGCAGCTTGTTCTTGCTGAAGAATGCGATCGCGCTGCTGTTCTAGCTGCTTTTGGTCGTCAATGTCTGTAGCGGTTCCAAACCATTTCACCACCTCTCCCTGTTCGTTCTTTAGGGGCACTGCCTGGTGTAAATGCCAGCGATACTCACCGTCACACCGTTTCATGCGCCCTTCAGCACGATAATCCGTGCCGCTTGCTTGAGCTGCCAGCCACTGCTCACCCAGAATGGGAATGTCGTCAGGGTAGACTACCGCTTGCCAGCCATCGGTTTGAGCTTGGGCGTACGTCAACCCTGTAAAGTCGAGCCAACGTTGATTGACATCGAGCAGCGCTCCCTCAGCGTTGGCTGTCCAAACCAACTGCGGGATTAATTCCGCCAGGTAGCGGTAGCGTTCTTCGCTTTGACGCAAGGCGGCTTCTGCCCGCTTTTGTCGGCTTATATCGAGGTTGATGCCTGCCCAGGCGATGATCGTCCCCTCTTCGTCTCGGACGGGTATGCCTCGTGCCAGAATTGGGTGCCAGTTGCCATCCACCCCTCGAAAGCGGTGTTCAATGTCCCAGTTACCTTCTGTCCGCACGCACTCCTGCCATGCGGCGATCGTGTGCTCTGCGTCATCGGGATGCAGCACCTTGCCCCAGTCAAACTCTGAACATTCTGCCTGCCTGATGCCCACGAGTTGTAAAAAGGATTCACTGGCATAGAGATTCCGCCCATCGGGGTCACAAACCCAGATACCATAATTGATCGTTTCACCGATCGCCCGGTATAACTTTTCACTTTCACGCAGTTTCGCCTCTGCCTGTTTGCGCTCTGTGATCTCTCGGATGAGCCAGCGCACGCTGGAAACGTTGCCTGTGGAGTCATACACACAGCCAGCCGTCAGTTCAGCCGGAAAAATATACTGCTGCCGGGTTTGTAGAGACATCTCCCACGTAAACACCGCTTGTTGCCCGGGTGCCTGCGCTGCCAGTTGATTGAATCGATCGCGGAAAACTTCAAGGTCTTGGTTCGCAATGAAGTTAAACAACGGTTGCCCCAGTAAACCAGCTAAGCCAGACGAGAGATGGGTTGTAATCGCTTGATTGGCTTCCTGAATAATGCCTGCGGTATCCGTTAACAGGTAACCATCCGGCGCGAAATCAAATAAATCCTGATACCGTTGCTGCTCCGTTTTTAATTGTTCGTTTTGCCGTAGCAGCTCTTCCTCAGCAATTCTCAATTCTTCCAGGGTTGTTTCTAATTCTTCATTGGCGACAGCTAGCTCAGTGCTGTGTTGCTCCAAGCGAGCGTTCACTTCAAGCCATGCCGCTTCTGCCTGCTTACGATCGCTGATATCGAGGATGAAGCTGATGACAGTTGCCTCATTGACTAGGGCAGAACCAACTAGAATCGGCATACGAGTTTGATCTTTGCAGTTACATGCCGTTTCATAGGGTGTGCTAACCCCCGTTGTTTTGAGTGTGTGCATCGATCGCTCATAGACATCCAAATAACCAGGTGGAGTGATCGCCTGCCAGTGAATGCGACTGGCACGTAGGTCTTCTTGCGTATACCCAAGCATCGACAGAAAGGTATCATTGGCTTCCACGATCGTGCCGTTCAGATCAGTTGTGGCAATACCAAGCAAGTTTGTTTCAGCTAACCGACCAAAGCGTAGTTCGCTCTCGTGCAGCAGCTTCAGGTTTACTTCGGCTTTGCGTTTGGCAGCTTGCAACTGCGAACAGAGCACAGTGATCAGGAACGAGACAAGCAAGAACGTGATCAGTTGCACCAGTTCCTTGACACTGATAACTTTGAAGGAGTAGAACGGTTCGATCAGAAAGAAAAGACTATAGCTCGCTGAGAGGACGATCGCCAGCAGCCCTCCTTTCATGCCGCCATACCAGGCACTCACAGCAACAGCCCCAAAAAAGATTGGGAAGACGAGCGGACTGAGCAGCGACCATAATAATTCGGTGAGTAACAGGGCAATAGTCGCTGTCAGACCCGCAACCACATAGGGCAGCATCCGAGAGCGAACCATGAAGCGCTGGGAGGAAGCATTTACTCTCATTTCGCGCGCCACCCCTCTGCTTCGGTGAAAGATAGCGCTATCGTCTCGATCGTGCTCAACGTATGTCCTCAGACTCTTAATAAACCGATAGACGAAACTTATCAGGACGATAGCCGAAGACGCAAATTAAATCAGCGTTTCGAGTCTTTTTCTATCCAAAGGCATAGAGAACTTCAGCAACAAGTTACCCCCAATGACCTTGACATATTCGCCCATCACACTCTGAGCGTTCTCTTAAAACATTTTTGTGCCACTGCTGCTCATCCCGATCGCCTCTCATCACCCATCGCCTCAGCGGTCACTGCTCAATCCCATTCTTCTGACTGATGGGCTTCCGCCTGCACAATTGTTTGTCTTAGCGCTTGCCAATCCATCTGCTGTGTCGAAAGATCTTGCTGCAACGTGCCATGCTCAAGGTGCAGGACGCGATCGCAAAACTGCTCTGCCAACTCCAACTGATGGTTCGCCATTAAAATAGTAGTGCCCTTCACCTGAGCAAGTTCGGTCAGCACATTCAACAGTAAAGCACTGCGACCCAAATCTAAAGACGCGGTTGGTTCGTCCAACAGCAAGACGTTAGGTTCCGTCACTAGCGCGCGCGCGATCGCTACCCATTGCCGTTGCCCAACCGAAAGCTGTAGTTCTGTACGATGCAACCAATCCGACGGCAGATGTAGTCGATCACTCCATTGCCGAAGGCGCTCCTGAATTGTCTGCCGCTCTAACTGCCGCAAGACTAAAGGATATTCCAGCGCCTGCTGTACTGTCATGCCCAAAAGCTTTGACTCTTGCAGCACTAAAGCAACCTGCTGCCGCAATTGAATGGGTGGTATTTGTGTTAGTGCTCGATTTTCCAAATAAATCACGCCGCTAGTCGGCTCACTAAGACGATTCAACAGCCTCAGTAAGGATGTCTTGCCAGCACCTGAAGCCCCAACCAGCGCCATGCGATCGCCCCGAAAGGCTTCAAACGAAATCTCCCTCAATAAATAGTCATGGCTTGGGACTGAGGGTTCACCGACACGAGCGTGGCTGGCGGTAAAGATCTTGGGCGCAAGACTAACCTGCTCAGTACGAATTTGAGCAATTTTAGGCGTTTGCAAAGTCGGTGTTGTGCGTTCAAACGTCTTGTTTAGTGTACAGGTTTGGTGGTGCTAACTGGCTCACTTATACCCAGCTAGCTTTACGCCATCCGACTCATCACTGCCCAAACTGTCCAGGCATCAACCGCCAGCAGCAGGACTGTGCATCCAAGCAAAATAAAATACATCCACGGCTGCGAAAGTGGGCGCACATCAGCCATATCAATGGTTGTCTCTGCCTGCACACGCTTAACCATCTGGTTAAAGCCAGCCACCCGCATCGGCAGAAGATACGCCTGCCCCGACTGGCTGAGGAAGTAGTAAACAAGCCCCCCTTGTCCTGTAGAGCGTGGCTTCAATGCCTTCACCTCCGACCATGCCAGCGTCCAGCCTCGACGAAAGAAACGCGGCACCCAACTCGGATACTGAACCTGAATACCATCAAGATCGAGTACGACCCGCTCACTCAACGCTGCATACAGCAAGATGCCACCAAGCCCAATGCCCACCCACAGCCATGAGGATGAGACTGCTGCTGCTGTCATATCCGCTAAGAAAGGTAGCGGTATCGTTAGCGACAGATACAGCAAGAGCAACGTCAGCCGAATGAGCGGCGAAAGCTTAAACGTTAAAACAGAAGACTCAGTAGAGACAGCCTGTAAAGCACCATCCGTTACCGCCGTTTGAGGTGGTTGATTACGTTCCACAATGACCTCGGTGCCTCATTTCTTCTTCAATTTACACCGTTTTTCCTTGCTGCGTTCGAGTACCAACTCAGGCACGAATACAGACGGTACCTGCCCAGCCTTGCCTGATCACAGCACGATCGGGTGCCATCATTTCTAGAAAGGCTGGTACTTAGTCATAAAATTACTTGTTAACCCTCGTAGAAACGAGCGCATCTCAGTACAACAAGTGTAAAAAGATAACATACTAGCGGTAGTAGATCGTAGTCAAACGTGACACTCAAACGGGTCAATTTGTGAACGTGTTTTTCTACATTTCTCTCAGTATATTCTCTAGGGTTTTCCCAAAAAGATTAAATTACAGCTTAAACATTAGAACTTACAAAAAAGTGCAGTTTCGCCACTACAAAAATTAGCTGTGCAATTTACCTTTGCAGACATAGGGCACTCGTTTTCCCAAAATCATTTTTTATGTCAGCCAGCCTTGAAGCCTTGAGAGAGTCCAGTACGTACGCAGTCAATGTAATCTTTATCGCTCTCAGAGCCTTTTTATCTCCATAAAAGATCTCACCGTATAATAAAAAGCTGCCTTCAACGAGCTTTGATTGACCTCCGTATGCTTCACAGAAATTTCACAAAACTCTCTGCCTGAGAGCCTAAAACATGATCTGTTTGCCCAGGGGAGTGCATCTAGAAAACGTTGACAAGTCGCTGTTATGAAGAATTGACGAAGCTAATTTAAAGATAATGCTAACTTTTAGAACCAAGCTATTTTAAGTTCAGCTATTTAGCGGATTTGAGTCAATTTATGGGAATGCTAACTTAGCAATGTAGTACCAGGTTTTTACTTACACCTACTTGTCAAACAACTCAAACATCTGACAAAAGTTAGTTGAGTATAACCTGAGTTTTCTTCGCTGTGCTAGAGAGCCACCTCAAAAAATGAACCACGACTTAGAGTGCCAGCAGCCCACAGTTCCTGAGGTGGGTGTCTACGAATGCGAAATCCATCTTAAATTTCGATTGATTGAGGAGAAAGGGGCGTTGAACGATCGCGATCGCCTGCTAGAGCTTCTGATTGATGCTTTTACCTGTGGAACAGACGAGTATCTAGAACCTCTCCAGATCGAGGTTGAAGCGCAGGAGCTTCCTGAGACACAGGCATCTCCTCAAATGCGGCGGCGACTCATTCGGTTGCGAAACTCCAGAGATCTTGCTTGATCGATCGCCTTGGCAGAGGTTGAGAGCGACAGTTGAAGCAAAATAAAGTTGTGCAAAAACGCTTGAGGAATGATCTCAGGTTGACAGATGCAACAGCATTCGTTACCCTTATAAAGGTCTGGTAAACCTGCCCCCATCGTCTAGAGGCCTAGGACACCTCCCTTTCACGGAGGCGACGGGGATTCGAATTCCCCTGGGGGTATGCCAGAACTGAGAGCCTGCTATGACATCAAGTCACAGTGGGCTTTCTGATTAAGGGTCTTTACAAGAGCTAAATTGGAAGCCTGACATTCGGTTGTTTGCTGAACTGGCTTGGGTATCGTTAAGTGGCATGATTCGCAGGCTGACCACGGCTTTCTGCACACTTTTTTGAACTTAGTCCATCGCATCTATATAAAGTGCTTCACCCGTTTATCTAACTAGCCGACTGATGCGTTCTCTAATGGCTAAGTTAATGAGGGAACGTGTGAGGATAAGCGCGCCCAGCCCGGCTAGCCCGAACGCTGCGAACGCCCAGATTTTATACGCGCCCACTAGCAACACTGCGCCAGACAGCAGCAAAAACCCAGTCAAGCAGGCATAAATTAAGCTTTTGAGGGCAAGGTTGATGGTTCTGATCGCCCGATCGGTTTCCAGCGATCGGGCGCGAATTTCCAGCTCTCCCTGCTCTAGCCGCTCCTCTAGCCGTTGAATTAAGCGCTCAGTTGCACTTGGCTGACGCAGTTTATACGTGATGTACTCACGTGCCTGCTTGGTAAGTACACCAATACTACTGCCTTGCCCTTTGGCAAGGGTAATGCTTTTCACAAAGGGCTTTGCGGCTTCCAAGAGGCTGTATTGGGGGTCAAGGTCACGGGCAACGCCATCCAGCGTCGTCAGCGCCTTGAGAATAAAAGTCATTTTGGCTGGCAGGCGGAACGGTTGTTGGGCAAACAGAGCCGAAACTTCTTGCCGCACATGGCTGAACTCCTGAAGCGCGATCGGTTTCTCGGTAAAGCGTTCCAGCACAAAACCCATGACGCGACGAATAGGAGCCATGTCTGGGACAGGCTCAATCAAGCCCATGCTCATCAAGGTCTGGATTACCTGATCGGTATCCTTGCGCAAAACGGCGAAAAAAGTCCTCACCATCTGGTCTTTGTCGATGGACTTGACTTCTGCCATCATGCCAAAATCGTAAAAAATCAGGCATCCATCAGGGCTGACTGCCATGTTGCCAGGATGAGGATCTGCCTGGAAGAAGCCATCTTGCAACAACTGCTTGAGATACGAGCAAATGCCTAGCTGGTTAATTTCTTTGACGTTGATGCCGATCGCCTCCAGGCTTTGGCGATCGTTAATTTTGATACCTGGCACGTAATCCATCGTCAGCACTTTCTTGGTGGTGTATTTGGGATACACCTTCGGTGCGAGAATACGGGCGTGGTCGCGAAAATTATGGCGGAAGCGATCGGCATTGATGGCTTCTTGCACGTAGTCAATTTCCTGGTAAAGCACCTGGGCAAACTCTTCATAGATGGCTTCCAGTTCATATTCCCGCGTCCAGGGGAGGTAGCGCTGACAAAAGCGGAGCAACCGACGCAACACTCGGAAATCTAAGTCAAAAAGGGTGTCGAGTCCGGGGCGCTGCACTTTAATAACGATATCTTCACCTGTGTGCAGCCGCGCTTTGTGTACCTGCCCGAGGCTTGCTGCGGCGATCGGCACTGGATCGAAGTCTCGGTACAGCGTGTAAAGTGGATTGCCTAACTCAGCTTCAATGATGGCGATCGCATCATCGGCATCAAAGGAGGGCACTCGATCCTGAAGCTGTCCCAGCGCCTGAATGTATTCTGGCGGTAACAGGTCGCCCCGTGTTGAGAGTGCTTGCCCGATCTTGATGAAGGTAGGACCTAAATCAAGCAGTGTGCCAACTAACCATTGGGCACGTCGATTGCGGTGTTGCGGAAACCGACGGGCGATCGTGTTATCCCACCACAAATAGCCCATCAGCCGCGCTGCCGACAGAAAGATGTCTGTCTGCCGTGCCAGCAGCGATTGCTTAGCACGTTGCCAGCGGAGTGACTTGGGCGTGGCGGACTTGAGCATACTATTGACTATATTCCATTTAGCCTAACCGTTCTGTGTGGATGCAATGGCGAGCTTTGCTGACTTAACTGGTTCGAGAGCGGTTAGAAGTGTGAACTCAGAGGCTCAGAGGCTCACGCTTTAACGTTGAAATTTAAGCAGTTGCTTTCTAAAGTTTACTGCCTGGATCTGCACCGTCAGCCTTGAGGCAACTAGGGTAAGGCACCGGGCTGCGGTAGGGTGAGGGTAAAACAGGTTTCATACGTGTGAGCATCTTCGGTCACGCGGCTAGAAGCGGTAATATCACCGTTCAGATGCTGTACCAAAGATTTCACCAATGCTAAGCCTAAGCCTGTGCCTTGAATCGCGTTTTGAGTCGCACCCTGACAGCGCTTAAATTTGTCAAAAATGAGGGGCAGTTCCTCAGGCGCGATGCCTTGACCGACGTTGTAAAGGGTCACGACAATCTGATTGCCTAATCGCTCTTTTTTGGCAGTGACATGAAGCTGAACGCAACTGTTGGGATCGGAATATTTACCAGCATTGGTAAGGAGTTCAAACAAAATGCGGTGGAGGCTGTCACGATCGCTCAACAGGCGTAGCGATCGTTTTGGGAGCTTGGTTTTCAAGGTCAATCCTTTTGCTGACCATTTTTGCTGAAAGAGCCTGATCAAATCCTCCATCAACACTTTCAGGTCAATTTCTTGCAGATTCATCGCCACCTGATTTGATTCCAGCTCCTGAAGTCCCAGCAGGTCATTAATCAGGCTGGTTTCCTGGGCGCACTGCTGTTCCAAAATGTCCAAATAGCGAGTGGTGCGATCGCTGGAGAAGCCGACTTGTCGTAACATGCGGATTGCCAACGTCATACTGGTGAGCGGTGTCCGTAACTCGTGACTGACGGTGCTGAGGAATTCATCTTTAGCTTGATTCAGATGCCGTAGCTGTTCGAGCTGAGTACGAGTGCGATCGTACAGTTTTGCTTGTACAGACAGGCTCTCACGTAGCTCAACTGTGCGTTGCTCGACGAGCGATTGCACCTGCCTCAGAGTCTCAGTTTGAATAATGGCAGTACTGACTTGCGCACTGACCAACTGCACCAGTTCTAGCTCTTCTGGCTGCCAAATGCGCGGTTTGTCTTGCTGAAAGACCAGAAAGCCCAAAACAGTGCCCTGGCTCTCTAACGGCGTTAACAGGAGAGTCGGCAAAGATTCTAGCTTGAACGTAGCGGCAACCCCACTGTCTAAGCGGGTTAAAGCATCAACGTCCAGAGGTGATCGGGCTTGCGACCCGTCAGCGAGCAAAATGGGGGTGTCAGGATGCAAGAATGCCTGCTGGCAGAGTCCACACTCTGATAGCCAAAACGCCGGGTTTGTACCAGACATCTCAGTTTGAGTCGATACCGCACGCTCTTGAGCAGGCTCGTCGGCAGCAGTATCGCTTAACCACTCACACATGACGTTTACCCTGATTTTGGGTAGCTTTATGGAAGCACGATTGCGAAACAGAGGATCCCAATGCTTCAGGCGCAAGAGCATACCACGTTTTACTTGCAGCGCTTTAGCAGTACCGTCTGTGGCAAGTTTTAAGATAGCGCTAAGATCGGATGTGTTGTGAATTGCCAGTGTAAGCTGGTTGACAACTCGCTGATACTGTATTTGTTGGCTGAGCTGTTGCTGAAGCCGAAGCTGTTCGACGGTGCTGACAACCTGATGAGCCACGGCTTGAAGTCCTGCGATTTCTGATTGAGTCCAAGTATGAGGGCGCGATCGCATAAAACTGATGGCTCCATTCACGCCGCCTTGAGATTGCGTAGTGGCACCCAGCACGGCTACCATTGGCAGCGATGATGTCTGCAATGAGCGGATCGACTGCCAGATTTCAAGCAAGTTACTCGCACCTGCCGCTGTCGTGTGATGGGATGGTACAGTCGCAACATTCTCGATCAAGATCGGTGCCACATCAGACTGCCAACTTTCAAAGAAACCAGGAGATTCCCACTGCTGTATGGATACTGGTAACGCATCCGCCAACCAGCAAACAACCTCAGCCGTAGTGCGTGCCGCATCAGGGAGCACGATCGCGCAGCCATCAACGTTGAATGCTTTACCGATGCAGGCGGCAAGGTCAGCGAGTAGCTGGCGATAGTCGGACTGGCTTGAGGCAATCTGTAGCATGTGCTGCAACAGCTTTGTAGAGCTTGTAGGGTGCTGTTGTTGGCATGAACGAGAGCTTTCTTCTGGCAAAACAACGTTGAGATGGGGCGATCGCGGCGTGATGGCGATGATTGATGGCGTTGAGCAACAACGATCAGCGCAGCTATCTGGCATACAGCCTGTGCCATAGGCATAATCAACCATCGATTCGTTGTCGTTTGCTAGATTCATGCTGTTGAACCACTCTTGTGACCTTAAGGGTGCCCACATTGGGTCAGTCTCTAGCAGTGGTCATAGATGGAGAAAAGCGTTGCTGCTGCTTTTAACCTCACTGGTTCATCTGATGGCGATCGCCAGCCTCGCAGTGTGAACTGGTTCTAGCGTAAACGAGCGACTAGATTGTAGTATCCGTAGATTCCTGCTTTCCCTTCATCTGTCTCTTATTGCCTGACAGCTAGCCGGTTCAAATTCCTGCTGCCCACCTTCTTGCTGGTGTTCTGACTTGATGTGAAAGTTACGGTTTCGCAGGCGATCGCACAGCAGCGAGAATGCTATAACCGGGAGGATACACACGGCATTGGCTCTGGCTAAGGGACAGTGAATGAACGCTAATTCGCTTTTGGTCAAAACGACAGGTTCAGAGGTTGCGTTATCGTCGCCGCGCGTTATTGGGACGGTCAAGGGACCCGGTGAAACTGGTAATCAGTATGTCTTTATCACGGCGGACAATCGCTCGGTCAAGATTGGCGAGTTTGTTTTCTATGAGGTTGCGTCAGAGCGGGAGTATGCGTCGGCGCTACAGATTTTGGGCAAGATTTCGGCGCGTTGTTTGATTGACCATTTACCCGACCGTATTTTTGCGGATACGGAGATTAGCCCGGAGGCGATCGCGGCATTAGTCGGCTTTACCTACAACAACCCGGAAATCTACGAAATCACCGTGGATGTGGTCGGTTACTTCGATCCCAATTTGGGCTTCATGAACCCGCGTCGTACCCCAAATCCTGGCGCAAAGGTTTATTTGGCAGACGATGCCATGCTGCGGCGGGTGCTGAACAAGAAACAGCCTGGTGAAATTGGTGCAGCCCACATCGGGTCGCTGCTGCTGCGGGAGTCAGACGTGCCTGTGGCGCTGGATGTGAAGGAGCTGGTGAGCACTCACATGGCAATTTTAGCGGGCACCGGATCGGGTAAGTCTTATACAGCAGGTGTGTTGATTGAAGAATTGCTGCTGCCTCATAACCGAGCCGCCGTGCTGATTTTTGACCCGCACGGAGAATATCATACGTTGGCGGAGATGCGAGGACATCCTGCCTTTCAAGGTAGCGATGGCTACGCGCCGAAGGTGAAGATTCTCACGCCAGAAGATATTCGGATTCGGGTGTCGTCGCTGGACTACTACGATATTCTGACGCTGCTGCCAGATATGAGCGATCGTCAGCAGTCGATTCTCAACAAAGCCTATCGGCTGCTGCAACGGCACAAACAAGGCGAACATCGCTGGGGTATCCAGGATTTGATTGCAGCGGTGCGCGAAGCGGATATGCAGGTAGATGAAGAGGGCAATGAGAAATCAGGCTCGTCTGCCCCGGCTTTAGAGTGGAAGCTAGAGCGACTGGAGCGATCGCAGTATTTTCACACGTTTGAACATACCGTTGCGCCGAGAGACTTGTTTGAGCCGGGGCAAGTCACGGTCTTGCAGATGAATGAGATTAGCCAGGAAGAACAGCAGGTCATCTGTGCGGCAGTGTTGCGGCAGTCTAATCAAGCGCGGATGAACACGCAGCGAGAACTGATTAAGCCAGAGGATGAAAATTACTTGCCTTATCCCGTTTTTATCATTGTGGAAGAGGCACATCGCTTTGCGCCTGCAAATGAACCGTCGCGGTGTAAGGCGGTGCTGCGAACAATTTTGAGCGAGGGGCGTAAATTTGGTTTGGGCATGGGGTTGATTACGCAGCGTCCTGGCAAAATTGATTCCGATGTACTGTCGCAATGCATGAGCCAATTCATCATGCGGATCGTCAATCCGGTCGATCAGGAGAGCCTGAAGTATGGCGTGGAGGCTGCGGGACGCGATTTGCTCAAAGAACTGCCTGCCTTGACTAAAGGACAGATTATTGTGGCGGGAGCCTGTGTGAATACACCTGTACTGTGCAAAGTGCGTCAGCGTCTGACGAAGCATGGTGGCGAAACGCTGAATGCACCAGAGATGTGGCAGCAACATTTTCAAGCACATCATGCCCGCGATCGTCAGATTCAGCAGGCTTCGGTTGCCAGTCGTCCACGATCGCAAACGGTGCGCGGAGTCAGCATTGAGTAGCTGCCGAGGCATTGTTGGGGCGATCGCTCATGGATTAGAGGATGACGTAGTGTCTGGCACCTTGTTTGGGACTGTCTCTATAGAAGAGGACTCTGATGTCGGCTGTAGATTAGCAGCTTGCTGCTGGCTTGCCCTCTCCAACGCTAGTGCTTTGTTTCTACGATAAGCAAGCACCCGATCTTGAGCGGTTTTGTAGCGCTCGTCTCCGGAGGACACGCTTGCCATTAGATCAGAAGCACGCTGCCATCGGGCTGCCAGGTCGAGCCATTGCGCTTGCGATTGTGCCGTCAAACCCTCCTGTGATGCTTGCTGGGCAAGTCTAACAGCGATCGCAAAGTCATCTTGCTTGGTTGCAGAGCCAGCTTGAGTTGAGGGACTTTGGATTGGCGGCGGTTCCGGGCTAGTTGGTAGGGGGCTGGTTGATGGTGCGATCGCCTGTGGTTTGGGAGTCCCCAACCAGCTATACAGTGCCCAACCGCCTAAAAGCAGCAAAAGACTGGCGCTCGCGCCACCTACAAGCCCACGCCAAAACTGATGCCGCTCGCGCTGTTGTCCCGCAGAACGTGTGGGTAAGCCCGTTTTTTGTGGCGCTGCGTTCTGCTGCCACTCGCTCAGCATGTGTCGCAGAATGTTTGGTTTGTTCAGCGTGATTTCTTGCGACCAAAGAAGTTGATTTTCGGGATCGCGGCTAATTTCGTCAAGCCAAAGCAACTGCTGTTCACGCACGATGCGGCTGTTGATGTTGACGCGACGGATGTTGCGCGGGGCGATCGCCTCCAACGTGTGCCGAATCTGTCCAATCAATTCTGACGGCTCCAATTGCTCTGCCATAGCGGCTTCACACAGGATTTGCAGTACGCCATCCGCAAAAATGGCACGTGTCCGAATACCAGAGTCAGCAAGCTTCTCGTTGAGCACCTGAATGATGGCTGCGACACTACCCTGGTTAGCTTGTTTGACGATATCGTTCACTGTGCTTGTCATGATGGAAGACGGTAAATTGACTACAATCCTTAGAAAAGGATGCTACGGCAACCCTTGATTCAAGATACTCCAATTTAGAGAAACGAGAACTTAAGCCTTACAAAGGTAAGCTTTGAAGGTCTGAGGGTAAAGTCTTTTGCGATAAGAAACTTAACGAGGCATTGCCTCTCGCGATCGATAAAGTGACTCGATCGCAGGTGGGGATCAGCCCAGAGCAAGGAATCCATCTAGCTTTGCTAAAGGTTATGCTGAGCTAAGGTTGAGCGAACGTTAGCGCGATGTTTATGCTTTTAGATGACGACAATCGTTGAAGCGCCGCACTTGCCAAAGATCGGTATTAAAGCGATTTTGATCAGCACAATGCCACCGGGATTGATCAACCCAAAACTCAAACAATGCGGTGTTATTTGCTCGTAGCCGCCAGGAGCGATCGCATCCCATTAATTCAGCAATTAGATGTTGCAGAATCCAGCTATGGGTCACAATCCAAATTTGATCTCCGTTTTGGTGCCGTCTCAAGAGCGCCTGAATGAACTGGTGCGCTCGGCTTCTGGCATCTTGAGGCGTTTCGGCACCAGGAATTTGAATCCAATCTGGCGAGGCTTCTAACTGACGACACAGATCAGGATGGCGGCTGACCGCTTCTGCCCAAGTCAGCCCTTGAAAAATGCCGTTTTGAAATTCTTTGAGTTCATCGGCATACTCCACTGTGATGCTTTTAGACTCGTCTGGTGACTCGATCGCCGTCTCTGCACTGTCAATGAGGTCGCTTACCGCAGCAGGAAGCGGTGCGGTCTGGAAGTGATCAAGCAAAATTTGAGTGGTTTGCGCCGTCCGTTTCAACGGGCTACTGTACACATGGGAGGGATGCCAGGCTTCTGCAAGCAGACTCCGGGCGAGTTTTCCTGCTTGCTGTCTGCCCTCGTTGGAGAGCGCATACTCACCATGCCCTTGCATCCGCTTTTCTCGATTGCCCGTTGACTGGGCATGGCGAATGAATAGCAGCTTCATGACTCGATGCATGAACCGATCCTGTTAAACGAGTAAGGTTGATTGGGCGCTGGAGCTTTTAGACTGGAGACGCTGGACTCACAGCGATGTGCGTTAGTAGCCGATGACGTTCACGTTCTACAGTCTAAAAGCTTCAGTCTAAAGCAATCCTCAGCTTCACCGCCATGCATCATGCTTCGATTCGGACGGCAAATATTTTTCGAGCGATCGCCTTCTATGAACAGCTTGGCTTTCAGGTTCAGGAGCGGTTTACGACAGGCTATACGCTGGCTTGCTGGATGGAAGGCTTGGGCGGTCGCATCGAACTTATCCAAATCCCCGAACCCAAGCCTGCACCCGATGCTTTTGGAGATGAGCATTACGTTGGGTACTATCACCTTTCGTTTGATCTCACGGCTGTGACCGATGACTTGTCTAACTGGTTAGCAGTACTGCAAGACCGTTTTAGCAAAGCAACTCAAGAACAGCCAGCGCAGTTTCAGCCGCTCAATGTGCTGCTAGAACCAGAACAACAAATGATTGGCGATCGCGTCTACGAAGTCGCGTTCATTGCTGATACAGACGGTCTACCGTTAGAGTTTCTGCGCGTGATGAAAGGTGGAAGCGATGAAGAATGAAGGCTCTGGGGCAAAGCTACCGA
>JACMKO010000252.1 GCA_014380065.1 Leptolyngbya sp. ES-bin-22
AGCATCGGCTGAGAAGCTCTGAAGTTGCTGCAAGACATGACGCGAGAGTGTGGTGCAGTCGCGATCGAGCGCGTATTCATAATCTAAAGAGCCGTAATCCAGCGATTCGTAGGCTTCGACCATTGGTTAACCTCCTGATAGCCGAGCTTGGTCGGAATGACTTCGCCCTATTATGCGTCGTGATTCCACCTTCTATCTTAGGAAGGCATAAGAAGATTGGCATTTCCTTTAGAACAACTACAGAAAGCGATCGCGTTTTGAGTCACCTGAAAGACATGGCGATCGATCGTGTTGCTGGAAGGTATGCATTGCTCATTGATCATCAATCGTATGGATACGTACTGATGAATTAATGGCTAAACTACAAACGAACGAGAGCTAAAGGCAGTTGGTTAACTTTGTCAGAGCTTCAATAAAATTGCGTATGCCGGATGTGTGGCGCGTCACTAAAGCAATGGCTTCACTTTGCTTAAAACTCAAAGCACCGCCGCTACTCATTAGTTAGTCGCAACTGAGTCGAAACGAATAAATGATGCAGAATTAAGACGGATCTCTACACTTGATTGTTGATTGTGTCAGCCTGGTTGACTCAGCAATCAGGGCTTAAGTATCGGCAGTTGCCATTCTGTTTCTACCTGCAAACCATGACCCCAACCTCAGCCTCTGATCAATCGCTATACGAGTTAGCACTTGCGGCTGACTCTACACTCCCAGTCCTCCAAGTCAGCCCAACGACGCTTAAGGCAGCGTTTAGTGCTGTGCTTGACCTCCTTGCCGATCGCGAGTTACCTGCCATTGTGTGGGCAAAGCTACCCAGAGGTGCCGTTTGGCAAGCGGAACTGACACAGTACAGCGCGTTGGAAGGCATTTCTAGAGCACTCTACGTCTTTAAGAATCAGCGAGAAGAGGGCACTGATGATACAACCTTGATCAACGCGATCGCTGATATCAGCACTGATTCTGAGCTACTCCCAGCAGACACTATAGAGACACCCGCCATTGCATGGCAAGAACTCCTACTGGCACCCGAAAGCCAGCTTCGAAGGGAGTATTTCCTGCTTGTGTGGACGGAGCAATTTCAGGGGTGCATCCTTGCGCACCGTCCACGCTCTGCCCACCTTGCAAAAGCGACTGAAAGTACTGTTTTAGAGGCTAGCGTAGGGTTGGTAGAAGCACCGACTGCTAGCGCGATTGGTGAGAGCCAGGAGCGACGACAGCATCTGCTGGTACTCTCGTCGTTTGATACAAACGTCATTCAACAGGTTTTGGATGGCTTGGCGCACGCGCAAACTATCAATGCCCCTACACTACCCACAGCCGAGAGCGAGAGTCAGCCGCTGGGTCACATGGCACTACCGGATGCTGTCTTGCAATGGCAGCAGTTAGCTAGTGAGATGGTTGCAACTTCAATCAATCCGGCAGCGTGGGGACAGCTTTTTATGAAGCAGGTGCAGCGGCAGGAAGAAGTGTGGCAGCGCAACGCTGTCTATCGACGGCAAGCCGATCTGGTAGAAATACTCCAGATTCAAAAAGAGGAGTTGAGCAACGCCCTGCGATCGAAGGCAGACTTTATCAACACGGTTGGGCAAGAACTGCGGACACCGCTGACCACCATCAAAACTGCGCTCACGCTGCTCAATTCGCCCAGCTTAAAGCAGCCACAGCGCCAGCGCTACATGGAACTCATTGAGAAGGAATGCGATCGTCAGAGTTCCTTGATCACTAGCCTGCTGGATTTGGTACAGCTTGATCAGGCGGTGAGTCCAACAGCGCTTCAGTCGATCCGCATGTCTGATGTTGTCCCAGGCGTGGTCAGTACGTATCAACCCCTTGCGGAAGAAAAGGGTGTGCGGCTAGCGTACAAGGTGCCCGAAGACTTACCTGCGATCGCCTGTATGAGTAACTGGCTCAAGCAAATTGTGATTAACCTGCTGCATAACGGCATCAAATTCACACCCACTGGCGGACAGGTGTGGGTGCGCGCCAAACAGCAAGGCAGCTACATAAACCTGGAAGTACGCGATACGGGCGTTGGCATGGCTGCAAGCGAGTTGCCTAAAATCTTCGATCGCTTCTACCGCGGTCGGCAAGTATCGTTAGAAGATACCAGTGGGTCTGGCTTAGGGCTAACGATCGTCCAGCAGCTACTGCTTCATTGTGGTGGCTCCATCTCGGTAAAAAGCAAACTAGGCGAAGGTTCTACCTTTAATGTGCTGCTGCCCATTCAGCCCAAACAATCTGCGCCACCATCTAAGAAATCAGACTGAAAAATCTGAATCGAGAATCTGTTCAATAGTATAAGAGCACTCAGTTGGAAATGCCTCTACTGACTTGTTCATCTCCTTAGCTGCATCTCGACAAGCACGTCGATAATGTTTTTCCACCCACTCTGGGTCTTTGAGAAACCGTTGCAAACTAGGAGTATCTTCCAGGCAATCTTGAATCTTGTCTCGGCAGTTGGAGAGGGTATTATCCCAACTTTTGGTTCTTCGTTCAGGCTGATACTGGCACTTCAGCAGATGCATCAGAAAAACCTGCAAGTAGCTGCCAAGTTCTCTTTGTTCACTGCGACCCAAGGCTTCTAATTCCTCTACCAAATTCTCAACGTCTAGCCCTGCCCAGCATCCTTTTCGTAGATACTCAGCTTGTTGTTGCGTCCATTCTAGAAAGTCCTGATCATAGAGTGCTGCTTTACCCATCAGCTATTACTTCCTTGGTTAGCAATTAGCCCAACTTTAACCCACCTGTATGGCTATAAAGCAATCTTACCTTGTTCCAAAGTTGCCTTACCCATCTTTTACCATGCTCCAATCAAGAACTTGTGGCTGCTTAAGTATCGCAACTTACAGACAGCTTCTCAACTGCGCCCCCTAATTGGAGCAGGGCTGATTTATCGGTCGTAGAAAATAGAAAGGCTGTTTCACCAAGCCTGTAGCCGCATGAGCCTCATTGAGCATCTGCAAACAATTCGGGATTTCCGCACTCAACCCACCTATCCGTTATGGGTCGTGCTACTACTCGTGCTGATGGGCACGATGAGTGGCTGCACGGGGTATCGTCCCTTAGCCGACTTTGTTTCCCGCCATCAAACTGAGTTGTTGACGGAGTTGGCTTTGCCAAAGCACCGCCTGCCGAGTCTATCAACGCTACGCCGCATCATGGTGCGAGTCGATTTTGAGTCGTTCACTCAAGCCTTCAATGCTTGGGCACAAACAGCCTTTGCGCCTGCTCCGGGTGAGCAACTGGCAACCGATGGCAAAGGGATAAAAGCCAGTGTGAGCGACTACGACCAGCCCTATCAAGATTTTGTCAGTGTCGTGTCTGCCTTCAGTGTCACTCAAGGCGTGGTAGTGGGCTTAGAGGTGATGCGAAACCAGCAAACCAGTGAGATTAAAACGGTTGAAGTGTTGTTGGAAAAGCTGCACCTCAAGGGCGTGTGCTTTAGTCTTGATGCTTTGCACACCCAAAAAAACAATTGAGCAAATTATCGCGAGTGGCAATGACTATCTGATCACCGTCAAAGGCAATCAACCCAAGTTATTTGCACAGTTGCAGACTCAGTTTGAGCAAGCCCCAACCCAAAATGTAGACAGGCAAATGGAACGGACGCGTAACCGACAAACCCAGCGCACAGTGAGTGTGCTGGCTCCGGTAACAGACATTGACCCACTCTGGGTCGGCATCCAGCGGGTGATTCGAGTGGAACGGGTAGGGACAAGAGCCAAGCGACCGTTTACTGAAACGATGTTTTACATCAGTTCGCTGTCGTTGGATGCTGCCGGGTTTGCACAACGCATTCGCCAACACTGGCATATTGAAAATCGCCTCCATTGGGTCAAAGATGTTGTCCTGAAAGAGGATGACGCTCCCTTGTGCGCTGGCAATGCCCTAGTCAACTTCGCCATTGTACGAACGATGGCGCTCAACCTGTTTCGGCATCACGGGTTTGACTCCATCACTCAAGGGTTACGTCGTCTCGCCCATAATATTCCTGTTCTATTTTCCTTTTTTTGATAGATCAGCCCTGCGTCCTCAAGCCGAGTATCAGGCATTGCAAGTTGTCCGACAGCAGCAAACAACCAAAGCCTGGCAACAAACCTACAATCAACGGGCCGGCATTGAAGGCACTTTGTCTCAAGGCATCAATGCGTTTGGGCTACGGCGATCGCGCTATCTGGGACTCGCAAAAACGCGTTTGCAACATATTCTGACCAGTACGGCGATGAACCTTGTGCGGATGACCGCATGGCTCCAAGGTCTTCCTCACTCCCAAACACGGGTCTCTCGATTTGCTGCACTTGCTCCAAAACCAGATTACGTATAGCACATTCGCCAACAGCATCGGTGGGAGTCGAACCCACATAGGCTCGGCTATGAGCCGAGTACCTTAGCCGTTAGGTGACACTGCAAAGCCTTTGGACTCCAGGGAGAGAATCGAACTCTCGCTAGTTGGTTTTGCAGACCAACGCCTTCCCACGTGGCGACCTGGAGGTGTGGTGGAGACGAGGGG
>JACMKO010000253.1 GCA_014380065.1 Leptolyngbya sp. ES-bin-22
CCGAGTACCGCACCCAATGACTGTAACTCGTCTCGCGTCAGTCCCAAGCTCCAAAGTAAATCGATCCCTACCAGCACTGCCGCCGCGTTACTCGATCCACCTGCTAACCCTGCTCCCACCGGAATCTGCTTGTGAATGGTAATGTCTACCCCGCCATAACGGGCAAAGCAGTCTGGAAATTGCTTGCTCATTAGCACTGCTGCCCGATGTGCCAGATTGCTAGAATCATTCGGCACTTGAGGATGGGTGCAGTGAACGCGGATCGCATCGGTGCCACTTGCCCGTAAATCAAGGCGATCGGTCAAACTCACGCTTTGGAGCACCATCACCATTTCGTGAAAACCAGAGGGTCGCGAGTCTTCGCCACCCGTGACGTGATCGCCCAGAATTTCCAGATAGAGGTTGATTTTGGCAGGAGCGAGGAGGGAGTAGGCGCGCATGGATGGGAGGAGAGGGGTGAGGGGTGAGGGAGCAGGGAAAGCTTTGAGTTTTGAGTTTTGAGTTTTGAGTTGTTAGAAATTGATGCGAATTTTAGCGACTGACTCTTGACTCCTGGCTTCTGACTTCTGACTTCTTCTAACAACTAACAACCAACAACTAAATAGCTAACCACTTTCTTGAAGCTGATTGCTGAGCGCGACCCATTGTTCCACACTCAGGTCTTCGGCGCGGACTTGGGGGTTGGCGTTTAATTGTTCTAGTAAAAGGGTTAGTCGATCGCTCTCTACTAAACTTTTCAAATTATTGCGTAACATTTTGCGTTTGCTGGCAAAACCAGCTTTGACGATCGTTTCCAGGTGACGTGGGTTTTGGGCAGGCGTGATGATGGAACGAGGGCGCAGGCGAATGACAGCAGAGTCTACTTTAGGCGGCGGCTGAAAAGCTTTGGCAGAAACATCGCAAATAAATTCGCAGTCTGCCAGGTATTGCACACGCACTGACAAAGCACCGAAATGCGTTGAACCGGGTTTGCTACACAGGCGCAGGGCAACTTCTTTTTGTACCAATAAGACGATCGCATCAAACGGTTTTGGGGCAGGGGCAGCGATCGTGCCCAGCAGTTTCTCAATAATGGGTCCAGTGATGTTGTAGGGAATGTTGGCAACGACTTTGTTGGGGTTTTGAAACTCTGGAGAGGGTGCCAGTAAATTGTCTAAATTAGTCACGAGAAAGTCGTCTTGCAGCAGCAAAAAATTCTCGTGTTTACCCAATTTTTTCACCAGTAGCTCACACAGATCTCGATCGATTTCCACGGCAACCACTGTTTGAGCAAGTGACAATAACTGACGGGTAAGAATGCCTGTGCCGGGACCAATTTCGAGGACTCGATCGCTGTCTTTCAATGCTGCGGCACTCACAATACTAGCAAGTGCTTTTTCGCTGCGGAGCCAATGTTGGGCAAATTTTTTGCGGGGTTGTGGCACAGAATTACTCCGGTAAACCCACAACGCCAGAGCCGAGAACGACTTCACCGATCGCGTAAGCTGCTAAGTTTTGGGCGGCAAAATAAGTGATTGTTGCTGTTACCTGATCCGGTGGCACCAGCACTACAAACCCAATCCCCATGTTAAACGTGTGAAACATTGAAAATGGGGAAACATTTCCTTCAGCGGCTAACCAGTTAAAAATCGGCAGAATCGTCCAGGATTCGGCATTAAGCTTAACTGCTTGCCCGTCTGCCAGACAGCGCGGCAGGTTTTCAGGCAGACCGCCACCCGTAATGTGCGCCATACCGCGAATGGGGATGCCTTGCTTCAGCGCTGCCAGAATGGGCTTCACGTAGATCTGCGTGGGCGCGAGTAGGATTTCACCCAGACTTTTACCGTCGAGCATATCTGGTCGATCGCCCCAGTCAAAGCCGCGATCGCGCACAATCTTCCGTACCAGGCTAAACCCGTTGCTGTGCACGCCCTGACTCGCCAGCCCGATCGCCACATCGCCAATCTGAATCTGCGACCCATCGAGAATCGCACTCTTCTCGACAATACCAACGCAGAAGCCCGCCAAGTCGTACTCGCCCGCCTGGTAAAACCCTGGCATTTCTGCCGTTTCGCCGCCCAACAGCGCACAGCCTGCCTGCCGACAGCCGTCTGTAATGCCCGACACGACTTGCGCCAGTTGCTCTGAGTTGAGTTTGCCCGTCGCCAGATAATCTAAAAAAAACAGCGGCTCTGCGCCAGAGGTGAGGACATCGTTCACGCACATTGCCACTAGATCAACGCCAACCGTATCGTGGCGATCGAGGCTATGAGCCAGCATCAGCTTCGTCCCCACCCCATCTGTACCCGAAACTAATACAGGTTCTCTGTAGCCAGTCGGAAGCTGAAACAGTCCGCTAAAGCCGCCAAAGTTGCCCAAAACTTCTGGTCGCGCGGTGCTGTCCACCATGCTACGGATGCGCTGCACGAATGCCTGCCCCGCTTCAACATCTACACCTGCCTCTCGATAATCCATGAATCCGTCTATACCTGGGCAACGATCGCACCCTGTATTTTACTTGGCTTGGTAGCGAAAAGCGAGAGAGAGGGGGGAGGAAAGGATGAAGGCTAAAGTATGAAAGATACAAGGGTTAGGAACAAGAATTTAATCACCTCGGCGTTTCCCGGAGGGGCGCACGGCTGTGCGCCCCTCCCTACGAACAATTTGTCGGTTTTATTAAGTCCACCATCCTTAGAGGCTAGTTCCAGATTGCAATCCAGGTGATCTGATTGCGTTTTAGCCTTTAGACTTCATCCTTTAGACTTCTCCTCTTTACTCCCCGATCGCCTTCTCCAACACTTCCCGATGAATCAACGCCCGATCGACAAAAAACTGAAGCTGATCGGTAGAAAGGGCTTCACCGTTAGCGTAGAGTTCGAGCCAGGTTTGAGCGATGACGTTTGGATCTTCGGGAATGTCTGCAAGTGCCCATCCGGGGAGGTCGAGTTCTTGCATCAGGTTGGTGACTTTGGGATCGTAGCTGAGGGCAAAGCAGCGACAGCCTTCCGCAGCCGCCATAATGAGACCGTGAAAGCGCATAGCGATCGCCATTTCTACGCCACGAAACACGCCTTTTAACTGCTGTGGATCGTCCAGATGCAAAATGTGGCTGACACCAGGCAATTGAGGCTGAATGGCTTCGGCGATCGCCAAATCCTGGCTGGCTTGAAACGGCACCAGCAGGAGACAGGTCTGGGTTGCCTTCTGGAACGCAATGAGCGCTTGAGTGAGAGCCGCCAACCGTTCTGGAGTGAGTTGGGGATGCGATCGCAGGGTGACGGCAACGCGTGGCGCGGGCAAAGACCACAAGCCCTCTACAGGCGTAGATTCCAATGCCCAGACGGGATCAGGAGCCAGGGTGAAAGGAATGCGCCAATCGGTGAGAAGCGCTGCCGAACCGCGATCGCGCACACTGACCGCATCACAGCCTCCAAACGCCTGTTTCGCCAGCCATTGGGTTAAAGGACGCTGAAGCGGACCCACGCCTTGTGCCCACGCGATCGTCTTCAAGCCCATTTTTTGCGCCAGTAGCATTAAGCCTGCATAGTAAATAGGACTCACTGCGCTCGTCACATCCTGCATCAAACTGCCGCCACCCCAAATAAAGACCTGGGCACTGCGTAGCGCTTGCAGGATGGCAAACGGACTTTTGCGATCGACCGCTTCAACGTGGTAGCGAGCGTGGGTCTGCGTTGGGTTGCCGGACAGCACGATCGGTGTTACCTGCTCTGGCAACAGTTGCAGCAGCGATGCCAGCAGTGCTTCATCGCCACCATTGCCCTGCCCGTAATACCCACACAAAACTGCCCGGATGCCCATGTTAAAGTCCAGCGTTTGGATTGAAACGCAATCACGTCAATTTGCTATCTAATCATCCTTGATTTTGTCTTTAGCAGGGGCGATCGGTAGGGACGTTACAGGTAAGTCCCTACCGAGGCGTTTGTCTTTCACACGCCCCTAATTAATCGCTGGACTCACCTTACCAACCGTTTTCAGCTTGCCGTCGGGTTCTACCTGCCACACGTCATAGACTCCAGAGACATCGCCGCTGTCGTCAATATCCACATTGCCGCTAGCACCCTGGTAGTTAATCTTCTCACCCTGGCTTAATAGCTTCAGCCCTTCGCAGACATCGCTCACGTCCTTACCAGTACCCTTTGCCACTTCAAGGATTTTGCTCTTGATGGCATCACCTGTATTTGCCTTAGCCGCTTGAGCCGCTAGCACCAACAACGCAGCCGCATCCCAGGCTTGGGGCGCATAGGCAGCAGGGGCTTGATTGAACTTTGCTTGCCAGAGTTTGTTGAACGCCTCTAGCGCTTTGCCATCCGCACCGGGAATCGTGCCCAAGGCTCCTTGCAGAATGAACTTGCCATCGCTGGTTTTGCCAACCTGCGCCGCAAATTGGTCAGACTTAGAGCCGTCAGTCAGCAAGATTTGCACCCCTTTACTTAAGCCCTGCTGATAGGCCGTTTTCAGCAGCAGTGCGCCTGTTTCGGCATAGGCAACCGCTGCCACACCTTGGGGTTTACCGCGAAAGGCGGCTTGCACTTCGGTTTCAAAGGTGGTGGCTTTGGGGTCATAGCGGGCAGGTTTGGCTTCGTTGGTGATGGTGCCGCCCAATTTTTTGAATGCCTGCACGAATTCTTTCTCAAAGCCTCTGCCGTAGTCATTGTTGATGACGATCGTCGCCGCCCGTCGAATCCCTTTTTCATAGGTAAGTTTTGCCAATGCTGGTGCTTGATAAGAGTCCGATGGCGCAGTACGTGCCCAGTAGCCCTGAAACTCGCCCTTTTTGCCCCGTTCTGTAAAGACGGGACTGGTGCTACCTGGCGACACCAGCATCACCTTATTGCGGATGGCGATCGGAATTGCCGCTGCCGAAACGCTACTGCCAAACGACCCGACTACACCTGCCACTTTATCCACTTCAGCCAGCTTGGTCATGCCGTCGGCACCCGCGGTTGGATCGGTTTGATCATCTGTATTGGGTAGAAGAGTGACTGGCGCACCGTTTACCCCACCGCACTTGTTGACGGTTTCCACTAGCAAGGGCACTGCCGCCAGCATCGGCTGACCCACAGAAGCCAGATCACCCGTTGCAGGGAGCAGCGTACCAATTTTCAGACCCTTTCCATCACCAGCGGCAGAGGCACTGGGAGCGGGTGATCCTGCTGTAGGACTGCTGGCAGGTGGTGTTGCTTCTTGACAAGCGGCCGCGAGAAAGCCAATCGCCAGCGTGGCGATCGCCAGTGCAACGGCTTTAGCGGGTTTGAGCTGATGATCTGAAGCGAGTGGTTTCATCGGTATTAAACTCCTCAACATTTCCTAATAGTCTAGGGTACAGACGATCGGTGTTAAGCCATACATGAAGAAAGCTGGCAGCAATACCTCAAAATCTTTGCTATCAGTCTCGTGTCTCTGGTGTCTGGGCAGGCTCAAACACAGGACAGAAGCCTTCTGGAGCAACTTTAAACTCAAAGAGGGGTGAAAGCTGATTCCAGCAGCGCTGACTGCGGTAGTGACGACAATTGCCACAGCATTTGCGTAAGGGTGAGTTCGCGTCCATCCAGTCCAGCAGGCGATCGCTCGGTCGCATGAGTTCTCGCTGGGGCAGACCGCGCAGCACCAACTCATCACCCTGCCCGCGCGCCTCTATCAAGCCTGTATCCGCAAGTTGCTGCCAGCGCGGATCAACCGTAACCGCATCCGGCAGCGTGATCGTTACAGCCATGTTTAGCTCAGTCAGCTCACCCTCATAGCTCGTTTCGGGTGCAGCCGGATGCAAAAACGTTTCCCCGATCGGCAACTCTACTAAACTGTTAGCCGACGGGGTATGCAGATGATAGCGGTTGTGCAGTTCTTCCAACCCAGCTAGATCTGCCAAATAGGTCGGCGAGCCGTGAATGAAGACAACATGCTGCGGACGCAAGTTGTGGATCAACTGTGTTGTGCCAGGACCATCGCAATGCTGCGCTAGAAGGTACGTTTCGGTGTGAGGTGGGGGGGGTGTGGCACGCGCACCATAACTTGCCTCACTACTGTCAGGTCTGTTGCCAGATAATAAATCCGCTTGCTGCTCCTCTCCCCTCTCCCCTCTCCCCTCTCCCCTCTCTCTCCCACCATAATGCGGCTGCTGCGGCTGCAAGATCAACCAAGCGCCAGGATCATCGGCGTAGTACTGGCTCAGGTCACTGGCTTCATGCGTGAGCACGATCGACGAACGCTGATTGAGATGAAAGCGCTGATCTGGTGTCAGATGTCGCACACGGGGGCGCACGCGCTCATCCCAAAAGAGCGACTGATGACGGGCGAAGTTCTGCACCGACGTTGGTAGATGGGGCAAGATTTCTAAATACGCATCACAGCCTGCCGCGACGGAGCCATCAACCCAAATGTCGAGGTCGCGCCCCGTAAAGTGGTGGTGACTTCGCAATAGCATCAAAAGCTCTTGTCCCAAGCCCAGTGCTGGAGTTGGCAGGAGAATGGATTGTTTTTCGGCGATCGCGCGATCGATTCGTTCTGCCAGTTGGTTTTCTTGCTGACGACGATGGGGATGTCGCGCAGTGCCGTAGCTGCCCTCCACAATCAGCACATCAGGCGCGATGCCCCGCAGTTCCTCTAGCGGCATCCCTTCGACCAACCGTGCATTCGACAGAAAGAAATCGCCCGTATAAAAAACGGTATACGCACGAGCGGGGCGATCGTCCTCTGCTAAAGGCGTGTAGGTGAGTAAAAAAGCAGCGGCTCCCGGCAGATGCCCTGCTGGGTAAAGCTCAACACTCAAGCCATCAAAAAATTCGATCGGGGTGCGCCAGGGTAAAGCATGACAGAGAGCGGCACCCGGCTTGAACTCAGCTTCCTCCTGACTGGTGTGGTCAACGTCAGACCAATTCAGCGGCAGCAGTTGCGTCGTCACTTCGCTTGCATAAATCGGTAGCTGCGGAAATGCTTGATGCAGCGCCAAAAGTCCTTTCGCGTGGTCTGCATGAGCGTGACTGCATAAAACCAGATCGGCTGGCGGCACGCCCTTTTTTGCAATGAGCTTTGAGAGATCGGTAAGTCCACAGTCGAGCAAAACGCGGTAACGTCCAAGCTTTAGCGAGAGACAGATGCCCTCATCTGCTCCAACACCGTATGCCAAACATTCCAATTCACTCACGATCGCGTCGCTTTTCCGTTCTGGAATTCACGTAACTTGCTTCTTGTCGCACCTCTCCGGTGGCACTCATCCAGGCTCGCCAGACTACTGGAGGCAGAAATACACCCTCTGACTCTGCTGACACCCCTAAGAGGCGACATTTGTCCGCTTCTCTATAGCGCACTTGAACCAGCACAGCTTCCGGCATTCTCAGCTAAAAACGCTTAGAACATCTGAATCGATCACGCCTAAGCGGTCGTTCTACAATTGCCTTGCCTTTACCGAAGTGCTTGAGCAATGAGAACTGTCTCTACCCCATTGAGCCATTAATGGGCAGAGCCATTGCCGTGGTAGTCATCAGAATCGTAGAAGCCGTTTTTGGTACCAAAAAAGAGACATGCCACTGTGAAGACAGCCGTGAGGACTACCAGGACTAATTTGACATCCATGTTCTTAAGCCTTTCTAAACGTTCGTTTGCATTAAGCTAGGCGGTTGGAGCACGATCGCACCAAACTCTAGATCTTTGGAGATTGTAAAACGGTCTCTCTGTAATCCTACCAATTCACAGAATTTTGCAACAAACTTGGTCATTCACGCCTCCTGGCTCACCCGTTCATCTACAGCCGTCGCTCCTGACCTCATTGGTTGTAGCCTCGTGCGCCTGCTACCCGATGGCACAACCTGGCGCGGACTCATCGTTGAAACCGAAGCATATACGCCCGATGACCCTGCCTGCCATGCTTATCGCCGCCGCACCGATCGCAACTGGGTGATGTTTGGTTCCGCTGGCATGACCTACGTCTACCTCATCTATGGCATGTACCACTGCCTGAACGTCGTCACCGATCGCGACGGAGTGCCCAGTGCCGTTTTAATTCGAGCCTTGCAGCTTGAAACAATACCGCCCTGGATCGATCCACAAAAGGAACCGAAGTCTTGCCGCGTTGCCGCCGGACCCGGTAAACTTTGCCGCGCCTTAAAAATCGACCTCAGCCTGACTGCCCAACCTTTGCAGCTCGGTCAACCACTATGGCTAGAACATCGCAGCTCCAAATTTCAAGAACAGTTGGATCAACACACGATCGCCCTCGTACAAACCACCCGCATTGGCTTAACTCAGGGCGTTGATCTGCCGTGGCGCTGGTATTTAGAGAACTGTCCAGCCGTGTCGAAGGTGGAAAGACTAAGGGCTAAAGAATAAGGGCTAAAGTACACGCTCTTCTTTTATCCTTTATCCTTTATCCTTTAGCCTTTAGCCTTTCCTCCCACGCCTTTCCTCCTACGCCTTTCCTCCCACGCCTTTCCTC
>JACMKO010000254.1 GCA_014380065.1 Leptolyngbya sp. ES-bin-22
AGCCTTCAGCCTTCAGCCTTCAGCCTTCAGCCTTTAGCCTTCAGCCTTCAGCCTTCTGTCCTCTCCCTCACCCCTCACCCTTCAACACTCGCCCGAACAATTCCTTCACCTTCTCCCACGCATCCGTAGCGGCTTCGGGGCTGTAATCAGGGCGCTGGTTGCAGAAGAAGCCATGTCCAACGGGATAGCGAAAGAAGCGATGGTCAATTTGATGCTGTTCGAGGGCGGCTTCGACCTGATCGATCTGCTCGACTGGAATGAGGGGATCGGTTGTACCAAAGAAGGCGTAAAGGGTGCCTTTAATGTCGGGAGTGCGAGTCAGTGTGGGTGCACCGCCACCGGGAGTCATCGTGGCAATACCACCGCCATAAAACGAGGCAGTGGCTTTGATATCAGGTAAGGTTGCTGCCAGGTAGACGACGTGCCCGCCAAAACAGAAGCCGATCGCGCCAATGGCATCGCCTTTAACCGTGGGCAAGGTGCTGAGATAGTCAATCGCCGCTTGGATGTCGCTTAGTAGTTCATCGGCTTTTGTAACATCTTTATACGTGCGACCGAGAGCAGTACTGTCGGCATCGTAATTGCCTTCAAACCCGGGAGCACTGCGCTGGAAGATGGCAGGCGCGATCGCCACATAGCCTTCTCTAGCTAAACGTTCTGTCACGTCACGAATGTGAGCATTCACGCCCCAGATTTCTTGAACGACAACAATGCCTGGAAACCTGCCGCTCCCTGTTGGCTCTGCAAGATAGGCATCAATCTGTAAGTCGCTGTTAGGGATTTTAACGCTGGTTGTGTGAATGGCTGGGTTAGTCATCATGAATGCTGGTTCAAATTTAATTGGCGAGTGACTCGTTCTTACGCCTTCCCAAGAGGCTAAATGGGCAATGAGCGTTAACGGTGATGCCTTGTCGCACTGTTCATTAGGGGGTAGGTGTTCATTGACACAACCTAGAGCCCGCCTATAATGCAAAAGGTTAATTTACTCTCAAAAGTTGCCGCAGATTCCTGAAGGTCGCAAGCGCTGACGAATGATGTTGGTGAGATCAGTAACATCGTTGTTCCCAACCTTAACGTCTCAGGTTGACACCTGCTTGAACGAAGGATTTTTGATGGCGGCAAACTGTTGGTTTAAAAAGGATTGAAGACGACGCTGTATCGGGGTTGCTGCATCTAAGATGGAATAGAAGATGTGTGATCCCTACAACTGCGTTGCACCGTTAAACGCTTCATTTAGAGCGCGTGGAGGCTTTTGCATGGTTCAGTTTCATATTCAGACGGAGAGTGACATTCCAGCATCAACACAGCTTTACAACCAGATTTTGTTTGCGATCGCCTCTCGCCAATATCCGCCTGGACATCGGTTGCCCAGTACACGCCAGTTGGCGATGCAAACCGGGTTACACCGTAATACCATCAGTAAAGTGTATCGTCAGCTAGAAGAAGCAGGCGTAGTGGATGCTCAGGCAGGTTCAGGCATTTATGTCCGGGATCAAACGCATGAAGACGTTGCTAAAGTGCGATCGCCCATTCTTGATCAGCATCCCGAAGCGTACAAAGTTGTGCAAAACAGTCTGGATGACCTGCTAAAGCGAGGCTGCTCGTTGAACCAGGCGCGGGAGCTTTTTCTGGCAGAAATCGATTGGCGCTTACGCTGTAGCGCTCAGGTACTGGTGACGGCTCCTACGCACGATATTGGTGCAGGGGAAGTCATCGTGCGTGAGCTGGAGCGGGCGCTAAATATTCCTGTGCAGCTAGTGCCGATCGAAGAGTTGGATCAAATTCTGGATCAAACTCGCTCTGGTACGGTGGTGACCAGCCGCTACTTTATTGCTCAGGCAGAGGCGATCGCGGCTCCCAAATCGGTGCGCGTGATCCCAGTGGATATTTATGACTTTGATTCCGAGATCAAGCTGATTAAGCAATTAGCTAAAGGCACCTGCATTGGGGTTGTGAGCCTGAGTTCTGGAACCGTTGGCGTGGCAGAAGTCATCATCCACAGTCTGCGGGGTGACGAACTGCTGGTCATGACGGCTCAAGTGGGCGACAGCTATAAATTGGGGGCGATCGTCCGCAGTGCTCAAACGATTATTAGCGATCGGGCAAGCTGTGCCACTGTGAAGGCAGCGATTTCTGCGGCGAGAGAGGATCTGATTCGTCCACCACAACTCATCTGCTGTGAGAATTTCATCGTCACGAAGTCGATCGAACTGCTGAAGCGAGAGCTGGGTCTGGAGTAGGGGCAGGTTTAATGAGAAAACCGACGACGTGCGGGAAAGCTCACCAAACTCGCCCTACAAAGTGTGGGCGTTTACTTTACGGCTGAAAGCTCATTGCTCAAGGTTACGTGCTTTTTTTTTTCAAAGGTCAACGCGCCATCAACGAGGTCGATCAAGATGGTATCGCCTTCCGTGAACGCGTTTTCCAAAATTTTGGTCGCGATCGGGTTTTGCAGTTGGCGCTGGATCGCCCGTTTGAGTGGACGCGCACCGTAGACCGGATCGTAACCCGCCGCCGCAATGTGGTTTTGGGCGGTGGTGGTGAGTTCCAGAGTGAGCTTTTGATCTGCCAGCAATGCCTGAATGCGATTGAGTTGGAGACGAACGATCTGGCTGAGTTCGCTGCGCGTTAGGGTGTGGAAGATGATGGTGTCATCGACGCGATTGAGAAATTCGGGGCGGAAGTGCGATCGCAAGGCATCCATGACGCGCTGCTGCATTTCTTCGTAGCGGGCATCATCGCCTGACAAGTCGAGAATGTGATCACTACCGATGTTGCTGGTCATCACAATGACCGTGTTGCAAAAGTCAGTCGTGCGACCCTGTCCATCGGTAATGCGCCCGTCATCCAGCACTTGCAGCAAGATGTTGAACACATCGGGGTGTGCCTTTTCAACTTCATCCAGCAGCACAACGGCATAGGGTTTGCGACGGACGGATTCGGTCAACTGCCCACCTTCTTCATAGCCAATGTAGCCCGGTGGTGCACCAATGACGCGCATCACTGAGCTTTTGTCCATATATTCCGACATGTCAAGCCGAATGATGGCATCGTCCGCGTCAAAGAGAGATTGTGCCAGAGCGCGAGCCAGCTCAGTTTTGCCAACGCCGGTGGGTCCCATAAAGAGAAAAGAGCCGATCGGTCGTCCGGGATCTTTCATGCCAGCGCGGGCGCGACGGATGGCAGCGGAGACGGCTTCGACGGCTTCCGTTTGCCCGACGACTCGCTGATGCAGGTGGCTTTCAAGCTGAAGCAGCTTTTGTCGCTCAGTTTCCAGCAGGCGATTGACGGGGATGCCCGTCCAGGTGGCGACAATTTCGGCAACATCGGACTCTGTAACCTGTTCGCGCAGAAGGGCACCGCCATCGGCTTGGATCACTCGAAGTTGCGCTTCGTAGGCACCGCGTTCATCCCGAATGCGTGGCAGAACCGCGTAGGACAGCTCGCTGGCTTTCTTGAGTTTGGCGTTGCGTTCGTACTCTTCGCTGGCTTTGGCAAGGTCTGCTTCTCGCTTAAGCTGCTGGATTTGAAGCTCAATTTGCTCTTCCTCTTCCTTCTTCGCATTAATACCGTCTAGTAAGCGTTTTTCGTTCTGCCAATGAGAGTTAAGCTGCTCTTGCTTTTCGAGCAACAGCTCCATTTCTTGCTCAATGCGATCGAGGCGGTCTTGCGCCGATCGACCAACACCAAACACATTGCCAGGGCTTTGCTTTTCGGTTTCTAACGACAGCTTTTCCATTTCAAGCTGCATGATCCGGCGATCGTACATCTCCAGCTCGGCTGGCTTAGAGGTGATTTCCATCTTCAGGTTAGCGGCAGCTTCATCGATCAGGTCGATCGCCTTGTCGGGCAAGAAGCGATCGGCGATGTAGCGAGACGATAGCGTAGCAGCCGCAACCAGCGCTGAATCGGTGATTTTGACCCCGTGATGCACTTCGTAGCGTTCTTTAAGTCCCCGCAGAATCGAGATGGCATCTTCCACGCTGGGCTGATCAACAAAGACCTGCTGGAAGCGACGTTCCAGAGCCGCATCTTTTTCGATGTATTTGCGGTATTCGTCAATGGTGGTTGCGCCGATGCAGCGGAGTTCGCCTCGCGCCAGCAAGGGCTTCAGCAGATTACCCGCATCCATTGCGCCCTGTGTGGCTCCTGCTCCGACGACCTGATGGATCTCGTCAATGAACAGCACAATTTGCCCGTCAGAGTGGATGACTTCTTTGAGGATCGATCGCAGCCGTTCCTCGAAATCGCCCCGGTATTTTGCGCCCGCCAGCAGTGACCCCATATCCAGCGAGATCAGCCGCCGATTTTTGAGGGATTCTGGGACATCACCATTGACGATGCGTTGAGCCAGGGCTTCGACGATCGCCGTTTTACCCACGCCCGGTTCTCCAATCAGCACTGGGTTATTCTTTGTGCGACGAGACAGCACCCGCACGACTCGCCGAATTTCTTCATCCCGACCAATCACGGGATCAGTTTTACCTGCCCTCGCTTTTTCAGTGAGATCTTGCCCGTACTTTTCCAGCGCTGCATAACGATTTTCGGGGTTTTGATCGGTTACTTTCTGGCTACCGCGCACTTCACGGATCACAGTTTCTAGCTGTTTGGCATCGATATTGAAGCCACGCAGTAGCCGCAGACCCAGCCGCGAATCGGTGGCAAAGCCCAGCAGCATGTGTTCGACCGAAATGAACTCATCCTCCCAGTCTTCCCGCGCTTCGTCGGCGCGATCGAGCATAATATCCAGGTTACGCCCCAGGTAAAGCTGCTCATTGCTGGGCACTTTGGGCTGTCGCCGCACAAAATCTTCAATCTGCTGCCACAGGCGCGTGGTGTCAACGCCTGCTTTGGTCAAAATCTTCGTCGCCAGACCGTCCTTTTGTTCTAGCAAAGTAATGATCAGGTGCTCTACTTCCAGTTGCTGTTGCTTGTAGCGGCGAACAACATCCTGCGCCTGTACGATCGCTTCCCATGCTTTGTCAGTGAACTTATTTGGGTCGGTGGGCTGCATGTTTGAGTCTTAAGATGATGAGTAAAAGTACGGTGTGCCAGCGTTTTCAGTATAGCGAGAATCGCTGACAGCTATCAGCGAGCAAGTATCGGCGATCAGTCGGAACGTTGCGTGTACTGTCCCGACTTCAAAACGAGTAGACCAGCCGCAGCAGCCATTCAAAGATAGTACCGCGATCGCGATTGTTGGGATTGCTAACCACGGTCAGCGCTGGGGTGACGCTAATGTTGTCATTCAGCAGAAAGCTGTAGAACACCTCAAAATTCGTTTGGGTGGCATCGCCGAGGTCTTTTTCGACAAAGGGTTGCCCGATCGCCACGCCAGCGATCGAGCCAGGTACAAACAATCGACGCGCAAAAAAACCGAGCGACCAGCTTTTGGGATTCAAATCGAGAGTTTGATTAAGCAGTGGATTAAAGCCTTTGTAGCTGCCGATCGCAAAGCGACCAAACACAGCAAACTCACTGTTGAGCGCCCATTCAGCGTTAATGCCACCCGCAAAAATATCGACATTATTCACAGTGGCTCTCGTGAATTGGAGGCGAGCCACAATGTTTTTAGTAAAGTCATACTCAACTTCCAGGCTGCCCTGGTTGCGATCGCCAAACAAGCCACCCTCGGTGATGCCACCATTGGGGCGATCGGCATCGGCTGCGATATACAGCGCTCGTACGATAAGCGGTAAGCGCTCAGGTTTCCAGGTTAAGACTGCTCCTGCACCGCCTGTGAGATCGATCTGATTCTGCACAATCAGCGGGTTATTGGTGAAAAAACTAGAGGAAAAGTTTTTGGTGGGGTCGCTGTCTACATCATTAGCAAAACGGTTGAAGTCAATAAAGTCTCTTGGCAGCAGGCGTGCGCCCACTGTGAGGTTGAAGTTTGGTGCAGGCTGGAACGAGTAGGACAACTTGCGGATTTGTACGGCGTTATTGACACCGACATAGTTCAAGCCACCACCATCTGCCAACAAGCCCAACGTTCCCAGCAGGTTTTGTCCCCGGTTGTGGGCGCGTCCGATCGCGTCGTTGCCGTTGTTGCCGACCTCTAGTTGCGTTGCAAGCACGCTGGTTGGTGCAAAGCTTGTGATCAGGCTTAGGCGAGTACGCACTAACACGCTACTGTTGGCAGTAGAGCCATTGGTGATCCCCAGAACGGTTTGTCCAAAAAGCTTGGTAGTCGTCGAAAAGCTTTTCTGCTCAAGGGTGGTAATTTGCGGTTCCAGCTTGTCCGCGCGATCGCGCAAATCGTTGGCGATCGTGGCGTAAGATGCCTGAAGCCGCTGCACGGTCGCAAAATCTTCCTGTAGCTGGGCGACATTGCCCTGCCCGATCGCAAACTGCTGCGAGATTTCGTCGAGCACCCGTGCCAGCGCTGCCGCAAATTCGTTGCGCGTGAGCGCCCGATTGCCGCGAAAGGTGCCATCAGGGTAGCCGATCGCCACGCCATAGCGTTCTGATAGCGCCTGCAAAGTTTGGTAGGCCCAATCGGTGGGACGCACATCGCTGAGTTCGGCGACCGATCGCACCTGCGCTATTGAGTCAGTAGGTAACGCTTCGCAAGCCCCTTCAAGGACATCCGGTCGGATTTGTTGCGGGATGCCGGCACAACGCGATAAGGGGCGATCGCTCAACGGCGCGACTGCTGGTGTCTCTGCGTTGATACGCTCTTTTGCAACTGGGTTTGTCCATCCAGGAGCAGCGGGGCAAAGCGTCCCCAAACTGCTTAACCCACCAACCAACCAGACTATTTTTCTCACATTGCACTCCTCGCACGGTTCGTCAGGTCTGCCCATACACAAAGACAGTCCCGGCTAAACCCTATCAGGAGTTTACACGGTAATGAGAGGATGGGGTGTGGGGTGTGAGGGTTGAGGAGGTTTGAGTTTTGAATTTTGAGTTTTGAGTTTTGAGTTCAGCCTTTCCCTTTAGCCCTACTCCCTGCTTCCTCAAACACTCGCCTCTTGAGGTTGCTGTGCCGTCGTTGTGGGCATTTGATTGCTCAGTTGAATCAGTTCAACTTTGTAGCCGTTGGGATCTTCGACAAAGGCGATGACTGTAGAGCCATGCTTCATGGGTCCTGGTTCGCGAGTGACTTTGCCGCCGCGATCGCGGATCGCTTCGCAGGTTGCGTGGATATCGTCAACACCGATCGCAATGTGACCGTAGCCATCACCTAAATCATAGGTATCTGTACCCCAGTTGTAGGTGAGTTCCAAAACGGTTTGGTCAGCTTCGTCGCCGTAGCCCACAAACGCCAGCGTAAACTCACCACCGGGGTAATCTTTGCGACGTAGCAGCGTCATGCCGAGCAAATCGCAATAGAACTTGAGAGATTCGTCTAAATTACCAACGCGGAGCATGGTGTGGAGTAGTCGCATCGCTAAATTCTCACTGTGATTAACTGCCTCTATGGTAAACACTTGCTGATACATAGAAGCGCGATCGACCCTTTTTGCAGAGTCGATCCGCGTGGCTAGGGCTTTTTCTTTTTGTGCTTGGCGGAGGTCGTTGCACTATCAGCAACATCTTTCAAGGTAGCCACTGCCTCTGTGACTACTTTTCCAGCCGATGCTTGAGTGTTTTCCGCTTTGTCTTTTAAGGATGTTGCTGCATCAACAACGCCTACATCAGCGTCTTGAAGCACAGCTTGTACGGCACTTGCGACGTTCTTGACGGCACCTGCTGCTTCTTTGACTGTGTGGCGCACAGTATCAAGCCGATCGCTATTGGCACCTTTTTCGACCATTTTGGCGATCGTGGCTTGTGCCCCTTCAGCAGAGACGGCTCCAACTAAGGCGGTTCCCAGAGAAGCAGCATTTTTGCCCAGTTTGCTCAGGCGGTTGTTGTCTGTTTTTTGCTTTTTCTGCTGATCTTTCTCCTGCTTGCCTTTTTTATCTTTCTTTTTCTTACTCATCGGTCAAAGAATGGATGACACCATTTCAAACGTCCATCCTTAAGGTTGCCTTAACTAATACACGACTCCATCTACTTTGAGTAGGAGAACAGCTTTAGCCTTTCGATGCTTGGCTAGACAGATAACTTGTTGCAGGCAACGATTGTCAAGATGGTCGCTGTCAGGTGGTGGATAGGCAGGTGAATGGAGTGCGATGGATCACTATGCCTCCTGCCTGCCCTGCGCTTAAGGCACAATGGAAGCTAAGCCTGGCACCTCTACCTCGCACCATGAATCAGCGTTCTTACCCTGTACCGCAAATGGAGCCGCCCCTCTCACCCAGGGAAACGCTGCCAACGATGTATGATTTGCCCAGTGAAGACCCGGAGGAATCTGGTTTGCCGGATGAATTTCACGATCTGCAACCTCAGTTGTTGAGTGCGACGCTGCGCCTCAGCAGTTATGCGAAAGACCAAATTTTTACTGGGACGGATCTCAACCTTTACTATGATGTGCGCCAGCCTCAGTGGTACAAGCGTCCAGATTGGTTTTTGGTGGTCGGGGTGCCTCGCCTCTATGATGGGACGGACTTGCGATCGAGCTATGTGATTTGGCAGGAGGGGGTTGATCCCTTTGTGGTGGTGGAGTTGCTGTCACCGGGTACCGAGAAGGACGACCTGGGAGAGTATGCAGCATTAGGGGAGGGCAGTGGTCTAGAGACTCCTGCATTGAGTCGCTCAACGGATGCCGTACCAGTAGTGGGCAATGGTCAGGCGACCAGAGAACTGCCACCGCGCAAGTGGGAGGTCTATGAGCAAATTCTGCGTGTTCCCTATTACATCGTGTTCAGCCGCTATACGAATCGGGTGCGCTTCTTTCAGTTGACGGGAGGACGATATCAAGAACAAGCACTTGACCCAACTCAACCGCGCCTCTGGATTCCGGAGTTGGGGTTGGGGTTGGGTCTATGGGAGGGGGAGTTTGAGGGTGTGACGCGCCACTGGTTGCGCTGGTATGACGACCAGGAAAACTGGCTACCGACGGATGCAGAACGGGCAATGCAGGCGGAAGCTCAACTGCGGCAGGTGGCGTTGCATTTGTTGCAGCAGGGGATGACGGTGGAACAGGTAGCTCAGTTGACGGGGTTAGCGTTGGAGCAGGTTCAAGGGATGGGAAATGGTTGAGTGCAGTATTGAGGGTTGAGCGATCGCCCTACCCTTTGTTTCCTACAGCCGATCGCCTATATGACTGCTTTGGCGAGCTATAGGATACAAAAGCGATCGCAAAACTCAATGATCCGTTCCATCGGTAGTTCTGTTGCAGGCATGCTCATGTCAGATTTGCCTCCAAGGCTTCAAGCTGCTGCTTCATCCAGTCGTTGGCGTAGCCTGTGCATAGCTTGTATCGCGCTTCCCTCATCTTCCTCGTTGGCATAGCCTCTCCATAGGAGAATCGCTCCCTCTACTCCTGTTTTAGCAATTTCCAGCCGTTGTTTAACTTGACCACTTCACAACAAAACTTCAATTAAGCTCAGCAGTTCTGACAATTTGTTTTGAACTACGTCCCACACCACATCAAAATCGAGCTGATCGTATTCATGAATAATGACATCTCGCATTCCTGCTATTTCACGCCAAGGAATGCCTGAATGTTGCTGACGAAATGTCTGAGATAACCGTTTAGTGGCTTCACCAATGATTGTGATTTGGTAAAGAATGGCAGACAGTTTTTCATCATTTGCTTCTAGTTCAACTCGACTGATACCATCTGTATAACGCAAGATACGTCTGATGGCAGTAACAATATCAATAAGAGATTCTGGATCACGAGGCATAAATTGTTTGTGCAGATTCCAAAATATTTTTACGTCTCAACCAATTTTCACTGCGCTCGATCGCCGCTTTTACAATGAGATCTACTTCTCGGTCAAAGATTGCTTGAAGCTCATCACGCATTTGCAGGGTTTCGGTTAAGCCACGTTTGGCAGTTGGGGAAAAGGTAACTAAAACATCGATGTCGCTGTCGGAGTGAAAATCATCACGTAGAACAGAGCCAAAGAGGGCAAACTCAGTCACTTGCCAGCGATCGCAGAATTCTTTGATCTGCTCCATCGGCAGTTCAATATTTTTGAGCTTCATCCCGGTTAGCGTCCAAATATACGTCTAGACGTCATAAGTTGATGCTTCATTCCCACACTCGCTGAATAGGATAAGCATTAAAACATTTGTCACAGCTTGCTAGCGGGAGCGATCGACTAATTGCTTGAGCGATTAAAAGTCGATCAAATGGATCTTTGTGCTCTTTAAGATAGAACGGTAAATTATAGAGTTGAATCGTATCTTTGATCGAGATTGACAGTAGTTGAAAGCCTGTAGATTCAAACCGAGATTCAATGTCGTTGAAATCACAAGCTAAGAAGATTCTTTCTTTCTTAAGCTTGATTGATATTTCCCAGAAGCTGACGATGCTGACAAAAACATTATCTGTTGCCTCAATCGTCTCTCTTACAGAAGTTGGTAATTTTTGATCGTTTTCTGCTAGCCAAATAAACGCATGAGTGTCTAATAAAATCGAACTCATTACATATATTCCTCAAAATCTTCCAGAGGCTCATCAAAATTGTCTGACAATGGCAGGATAAAGGTTCCTTTCATTGAACCTGCAAGGCGACGTTTTGCAGGGGTTTTCTCCTCCTCATTAGTTTCTTCAGCATACTGACTGGCAAGAAACTCTGTATAGAGAAAGACCGCCTGTTTCACTGAGTCAGGAAGCTTCTCAACATTCTTTAAAATAGCAGTTTCTATTGTCATGCTTGATTCTCCTTGTTTACTCTATTAAGAATAAGACAGTAATCTCAGTGTGGATACTACACATATTGTTATGGCGATCGCTATTTAACATTAACCAGGATCACCAAGTCCTGCCTTGATGCTCTACCGCGTTCAAGAAGCCTTTGATTCAGGTTGATAGGAAAACACATCCACAGAAATTGACTTGACGGGTTCTGCTTCGCCATGTAGCATGACTCGAACTCGCTCGGTTGTTTCTCGGTCGAAGCTTTCTTCGCCACAGCGAGAGCATACTGTAGCTGGAATATTCTCAACCAGATAAACCTTCCCATCAATTTGAAAAATCTCACTCACACATTCTGTATGAAATGCTTCTGAGCTACAGTTATGACACTTAAACATCATTTACTCCTGGCTCTGTAATCAATCCATTCATGGTCGCTCGGCTCATAGATAGTGATGATTTTTGTAGTGTCTGACTCAATACGTGAGATCTGAATATGTAGCGCTCGGTTGCCCTGAGTAAAGCCTAGCAAAAGAGAACTGGGCGAATATTTATCTTCTGGATAGTCCTCGACGATCTCTAGATTTCCGCCAATCTCTCTAATCTCTTGCTCACTAATATTTCGTTCAATTGCTCGCTTAAAGGCGTGCCGTGTAAACTCAAAGTTTCCTGCTCGTAGTTGTCTCTGAACCTCTGGAAGAGCTTTCATGCTGCTTCAACTTTCCTTTTTAGCATCCTGACTAAAAGCATGATTGCAATTCCGCGTTGCCGAGTTAATCCTGATGGTCTAACGTGTTGGGCATCTGTTGGATAATCGCCATTGTTTTAACGCTGACGGTGCAGACTCGTTGTAATAGATCGATAACGTGTTCTTTGTAGTCGGCGAAGCGGTAGGTGTTAAAGAGTTTGGCGATCGTGGGATCTTTAGGTTTGTTTTCTTTGTATTGGTCGAGTATCCATTCCAAGGCAGACCGATTGCCAAGCTTGTAGTCCCAGGCGATCGCTCGTTCAATCCATTGGCAAATCACGCAGGAAGTAGAAGCGATCCACGGCATGATCTGCATTGGAGGTATACAGACAGCATAGGCTTCTCCTGGTTCCTCGCTGCCAACGGTTTCAAGCTTTCCCTAAAGGAACGCCATACGCTTGTTTCCTACAGCATGGAGTCTGTGCATTTAATTTTAACAAACCACAGGCTACAGAATCGATCGCGCAGGGGATAACTTGGAGCGATCGCGTTTAATCTACTGGTAAGTCGCGGAGGAAGTAGAAGCGATCGCTTTGTAAGCTGGTTCCTTGAACTCGTCCTAAGTAGCCTGCCAAAGGTGAAGAGAGTTCAACCAGAAGTTCCTGAACAATTTTTTCAGTATCAAGGAACTGTGTAAACTTACTGTTATGGTAAATACGGATTTCTGCTGCACTGAATCTACCTTGATTTTCTCGTTCAGATAGTTCTTTAACAGATTGAACAA